>SAAR01000099.1 GCA_009916335.1 Erysipelotrichia bacterium
CAATATCCAAAAGGATTAGAACATTACAAAGACAACTTATTACTAGTGTCCATTAGCTATGATAAACAAAGTAAAGAGCATACTTGTATCATTGAAAAGAATGTATTATCTGCATAGTAAAAAGAAAAGAATCAGCCTCTCCATTTAAAAGAGATGAGATTCTTTTCTTTTATCTAATATTTATTAAACACTTATTTAATTACATCAACAAAGCGTTTTGCAATGTTTTGTGGTCTTGTAATCGCACCACCAACAACTGCACAATATGCCCCAGCCTCTAAAACAGCATGTAAATCTTCTGGTGTATTCACTTTTCCTTCGGCAATCACAGGAATCTTTAACGTTGCGACTAATCGCTTTATTAACTCAATGTTTGGTCCATCTACATTCACACTATATGGTGTATAGCCACATAATGTAGTGGATACACAATCAAAACCAATTTTCTCTGCCTCCACACATTCTTCAAAAGTAGAACAATCAGCCATTGTTTCAATTCCACGTTCTTTAATATATGCCACTAAATCTTCAATCTTTTCACCATGAGGACGTGTTCTATTTGTTGCATCTAATGCAATCATCTCACAACCAACTGCCAATAATTCATCGACTTCTTTTTTGGTAGGCGTGATATAAATATCGGAATCATCATAATTTCTTTTTACGATACCGATGATTGGCAAATCTGTATTCTTTTTAATCTCTAAAATATCTGCCATACTCTGTGCTCTAATACCACTCGCTCCAGCTTGTGTTGCCGCTAATGCCATTCTTCCCATAATAAATGGTGAATGCAATGGTTCATCAGGTAATGCCTGACATGAAACAATTAATTTTCCTTTGACTTCTTTTAACATCTTTTTGCTCCTCAACTTTCACTATTAATATAACACATTATATATAATTAATCTTTGTTTCTTTTAATTTCTTCTTACTTTTTGTATCAATCTTACTATCTGTAATAATTAAATCAATATCTTGTAACTTTGCAAATTTATAGTTACCACAAGACGCAAATTTATGTGCGTCCATAACCACATATTTCGTTTTTGCATTGGCAATGGCTGCCGCTTTCACTAAACCATCTTCCAAATCAAACGTTGTTAGTTGTGAAAAGCTTTCATCAACACCTAATGTACCAATAAAGCAACGATCAAAGTAATGCTGTTTGATTACATTTAGCGTCATAGCTCCAACAAAACCATTCAATTCCACATTTACCTTTCCCCCTGTCCCAATCACATTCAATAAAGGATTTTTAGCTAGAATCTGTAAGATTTCAATCATATTCGATACAATGATACACGACTTCTTACCAGCTGCAAGTAATTGTGCTAAATAAATATTAGTTGTCGAAATATCTAAAAAGATCGTTTCTTTATCTTCTATTAAATCATAAGCCTTTTTAGCAATTTCTTTTTTTACTTCTGCATCTTTATCTTTTCTTGCAAACACATCACGAATCAAGGAAGGCGAAGTCGCAATTGCACCACCATACGCTCTTTTCAAATGCCCTGCTTCTTCTAATTGTTTTAAATCTTTACGAATGCAATCTTCACTAACTAAAAACATTTCACTTAGTTCTTTTACTTTTACTTTTCCTTCTACTTGTAATTTATATAAAATTTGTTCATGTCGCTCCCTTGTGAACATAAAACACCTCCATTACGTCTATTACTATTTCTATTATACACGAAATAATAAAAAATAAGAAGAAACAATAAAAAATATGATTTTTCTATTGAAAAGTAATAATAAATAAGATAAAATAATAACGAATAAGAAAGGATATTTACTATGCTATCAAAAAGAACACAACGTATTAAAGATTCATTATTTGCTAAAGAACGAGTCGTATCACTAGAAAGGGCAATCTTGTATACAGAAAGCTTTAAAACAAGTGAAGGCGAAGATATTTTAATAAGACGAGCAAAAGCTTTGAAACACATTTTAGAAAATCATAAAATCGTGATTGATGACGATGATTTACTTGTTGGTAATCGTAGTGAATTTGCAAGAAGTGGTGTTATTTCACCTGAAATGTCTCCTTATTGGATTTTAGATGAACTTGATATGTTTGCCACAAGAGATCAAGATAAATTTCAGATAAGCGAAAAAGATAAACAATACTATCGTGAAAAATTATATCCTTATTGGGCAGGTAAATCCTTAAAAGATTATTATAACGAACACGTTAGCGAAAATGTTAAAGACGCTGTGAAAACAAAAGTGATTGCCATTAATCAAACTGATAAAGGACAAGGACATATCATTCCTGACTATCCATTATTATTGACAAATGGATTGCAAGCATTATTAGATGATGTAAACAAAAAACATAAACAAGAGCCAAGCAATGTATTTTATCAAGCAAGCAAGATTACTTTAGAAGCAGCGATTCAATATATCTCACGCTATGCAAGTGAAGTACATAAAAAAATAGAACACTGCACTAATGAAACACGCAAACAAGAGTTATTAGTTTTAGAGCAAATCTTAAATAAAATTGCTTATCATAAACCTGATAGCTTTTATGAAGCAGTTCAGTTGTTTTGGCTAAGTTGTGTAATTTTCCAACATGAATCAAATGCAAGTTCTATTTCCGTAGGTCGCTTTGATCAATATATGTATCCTTTCTATCAAAAAGAAAAGGCGAATACAGCTTTCATAAAAGAGTTATTAGATTGTTTATATTTAAAATTTAATTCAATTGTGGCGATTAGAAGTAGTGAAAGTGCTAAATTCTTTGCTGGTTTTCCAATTGGTTACACTTTAATGGTTGGTGGAGTGGATAAAGATGGTAGAGATGCAAGCAATGAATTTAGTGAGTATTTATTACAATTACACAAAGACATACAATTACCTCAACCAAATTTAAGTGTACGAGTAAATGAAACAACGCCTTACTCTTTATTAAAAGAAGCAGCAAAAACCATTCGCTTAGGGAATGGTTTACCACAAATATTCAATGATGAAGCAAATATTTTAGCTTATGTGAATCGTGGTGTTGATTTACACGATGCACGAGATTATGCTGTTGTTGGTTGTGTGGAATTAAGCATTCCTGCAAAAACTTATGGATTGCACGATATTGCAATGTTTAATCTATTAAAATGTATGGAAATCACAATGTATGAAAATCCTGATGGTTTCCCTACTTATGAATCTTTCAATCAAGCAATTAAAGATAATATTGCCCATTATATTCAATATATGGTAGAGGGTAGTAATACATGTGATATAGCACATAAGATGTGTGCTCCTACTCCTTTCTTATCTACTTTTATTGATGGTTGTTTGACAAAAGGGGCAGATGTTACAAATGGTGGTGCAAAATATAATTTCTCTGGAGTACAAGGTATTGGTTGTCCTAATTTAAGTGATTCTTTATATGTTGTTAAAAAAGCAGTTTATGAAGAACATAAAATAAGTTATCAAGAATTATTAACAATTTTAAAAAACAATTGGCAAGGAAACGAAGTATTACGCCAATACTTCATCAACAAATATCATAAATATGGTAATGATTATGATGAAGTTGATTTATTAGGTGCTGATTTACTATCGTTCTATGGTGATGAAGTGGCTAAATACAAAAATGCTAGAGGAGGTATCTTTCATCCTGGGTCCTATACAGTAAGTGCTCATATTCCTTTAGGAGAAGGTGTGGGAGCAAGTGCAGATGGAAGAAAAGCTAAAGAACAATTAGCAGATGGTGGTTTATCACCAATGGTTGGTAGAGATAAAAATGGTCCTAGTGCTAGTTTAAAAAGTGTTTCTAAATTAGATAATATCTTAAATTCAAATGGTAGCTTATTAAATGTGAAATTTTCCCCATCAACATTAGCTAGTGATACTGGTTTAGATAAATTAGTTGCCTATTTGCGTAGCTTTTCAAGATTGAAATTACAACACATTCAATTCAATGTAGTGGATAAAGCAACTTTATTAGATGCACAAGCTCACCCTGAAAAACACAAAGATTTAGTTGTGCGTGTCGCTGGATATAGTGCTATGTTTGTAGAATTAAGCAAAGCTATTCAAGATGATATTATTAATCGAAGCGAGCATACCTTATGATGAAAGAAGCATGTATTTTCAATATTCAACGCTATTCTTTACATGATGGTGGTGGTATTCGTAGTATTGTCTTTTTCAAAGGGTGTCCTTTTACTTGCCCTTGGTGTTGTAACCCTGAATCATTGAGTATGAAACCCCAGCTTTTCTACAAAGAAAGTTTGTGTATGAATTGCTCAAAAAAAGTCAATGGCTTATGTAATAATGATCCCCTTGATTGTCCAACAGGGGCAAAAGAAATCATAGGTAAATGGCAAAGTGTAGAAGAAGTTTATGATGTAATTAAACGTGATCAAGCCTTTTATGAAACAAGTGGTGGTGGCATTACTTTATCAGGTGGTGAATGTTTATTACAAATTGATTTTGCCATTGATTTATTAAAACGCTGTAAAGAAAATCACATTCATACAGCAATAGAAAGCACCCTTGCATTAAAAGTAGACCGACTTGCTGAGTTGGTGCAACTAGTTGATGTTTTCTTAGTCGATTTTAAAATCATGGATCATCAAAAAAGTAAAGAAATTTTAAATCTTGATGTATCTGTTATGCTAAATAATGTAAAATGGATATTAGAACATGGTGGACATGTGATCGCTCGTATTCCACTCATTCCTCAATATAGTGCAACAAGCGAAAATATTGAGGAAATGATTACGCAATTAAAACAATTGCAATTAAAAGAAGTGCATCTACTTCCTTTCCATCAACTAGGGGAAAGTAAATATAAATCAATACAAAAACAATATACTTGTCATGATTTAAAACCACTGCGTGAAAAAGAAGTAGAAATGATTGAACAAAGGTTCAAAAAGGAAGGTTTCAAGTGTGTCATTAATGGCAATTAGGAGGATAAAATGATGGAACTTATTTTAGATACTGCTGATGTAAAAGCAATTAAAGAATTAAATGAACTATTAACAATTGAAGGGGTTACGACAAATCCAACCATTATCACAAAGAGTAATAAAACATTCGATGTGGTAGTTAAAGAAATCATTGATGTATTAAATGAAGATCAAAAATTATTCATTCAAGCAGTTTCTACTACTTGTGATGAAATTGTGGAAGAAGCAAAATATATTCACTCATTAAGAGAAAAAAACATGTATGTAAAAATTCCTGTTACACATGAAGGATTAAAAGCCATTAAAAAATGTAAAGCACTAGGGTTAAATGTATTGGCAACTGCTATTTATAGTGCAGATCAAGCATTTCTAGCAGCATTAAATGGTGCTGATTACTTAGCTCCTTATGTAAACCGTATGGATAACTATGGTGATGGTGTAGGTAATGTAAAAGATTTAATTCAGATGATAAAAGTGCATAACATGAATACTAAAATTATTGCTGCTTCTTTTAAAAACACAAGACAGGTGCATGAATTAATTAGTGCAGGCATTCAATCTGTAACTGTTCCTGCTGATATTGCCTATGCAATGATCAACCACCCTGGTACACAAATTGCAGTAGATGAATTTAGTCATAACTGGCAACAGGCATATGGAAAAACAACATTAAGATAAGCAAACAAAAGATGAAACTACCCTTTATACAAAATGATAGTTTCATCTTTTTCAATATCACGATTAAAACATATTACGATATTCCTTTGGGGACATCCCTACTTTTTTCTTAAATATTTTAGAGAAGTAGCTTTGTGAACCAAACCCTACTAAAAAGCTTACTTCTTTAAAAGAATAATCGTGCTTAATCAAACGTTTCGCTTCTTTAATACGCAGATTATTTACAACCTCTGTAAAATTTAAGTCTAATTCTTTTCTAAATAACTTACTAATATAGAAAGAGGACACATTTAATTCAGCTGCTAAATCATTTAAATTAATCGCTTTTTTATAATTTTCATTAATATATTTCATGGCTTTTTTCATCAAATAAGAACCATTTTGAAATTTTATATTTCTAATCGGTTTTAACATCCTTTGTAGTATTTGCATAACAACTAATTCCAAATTCTGATAACTACTTTTTTCAATCATAGAATGATGAATTTCTTCAATACTTATTTCAATCGCATACTTCTCTTTGATTTCCTTTTTCATCTGTTCCACTAACAAATGCATGATTTCATTGATTTTCACATTATCATAACAGACTAATTGATGACAAAATTCACTAATCAATTGGCTATTATCATGATCAATTTCATCAATTAACAAATTTGCCCAACTAATTGCAAAACTAGCAACATGACTTTTTTCATCAACCGTAAAATCAATCTCAACATGATGATTTACATTATTCAAATGATGCATCGCCTCCTCATAAGAAGCGTATAGATCCATTGCATCTTCTTTTAATTTTCCCATTGCAAAATGGTAATGATCCAATTGATGAAGGTGAAGTGCTACATTTAAAAAATGACTATCTTCTTCATTCATATAGCGATTTGCTACAACAAATATCACAATTTTATTATCTATATTTCCTTGAATACAAACATACCCTGATTCTTCTATATCTTTTCTAAAAGCCGTAATTAAATGAGTGATTCCTTCTCTTTTCTCAAATATAAAACAAAGCCCTGAACCAACATCAATCCCATTTATTTTAAATATATTAATAAGGCTTTTTTCATCTTTTTTCGTTAGAATTGCATAAAAAC
This sequence comes from Erysipelotrichia bacterium, assembly GCA_009916335.1. The sequence goes on from SAAR01000099.1 coordinate 6,701, forward strand.
ACTCGCTTTCTAATAATGGCTTTAACAGATTTATCTTTTTAACCAAAGAACTTGTTTGTACATATGTATTTTTACTTTTACACAACTGTTCAATTGCCTTAATCATAGCACTTACTAATGTTTCTTTATCCGCTGGTTTCAAAATAAAATCTTCTACATTTAATCGTATTGCTTTTTGTGCATAAGCGAAATCGTCATAGGAAGTGAGAATTAAACATATTGTATGAGTATCTTCTTTGCGTATCTTCTCAATCATCGCAAGCCCATCTAATTTAGGCATATCAATATCTGCTAAGATTATATCAGGTTTCATTGCTTTATATAAAGCAAAACCTTGTTCCCCATTTTCAGCAACAGCAATTTCTTTAATATCCAAATGAAAAGATGCAATCATTGATTTTAGTGAATTTCTTTCAATTTCTTCATCTTCCACTATTAAAAGTTTATACATAAGATATTTCTCCTTCTTTTTCCCCTCCTGTTTTCCTTTAAGATGAATCTTTAGCAAACAATCTTAATTAATATTTCAAAGCCACAATCTAAATCACTATTGATAGAAACAGCAACACTATTTTGATAGTACATCTGCAATCGTTTAATGACATTATATAAACCTAAATGATTTCCTTCTTTATGATAATCATTAATAATCAATTCATCTAATTCATTACTATCCATACCAACACCATTATCACTAACACAAAGATACACATTAGAAGCATCTGCAAAAATAGATATTTCAACAAGACCACCTTCCATACAGTCTTTTAATCCATGTTTAATCGCATTTTCCACCAAAGGTTGTAAAATCATCCCTGGAATAGCAACATTACTAACACTTTTTTCATCACTAAACGATACAGTAAATGAAACACGATTTCCCAAGCGTTTCTTCTGTATTTCAATATAATTTTTTAACATTTCTACTTCACTTTTTATATCACTTAATTTACTTTGCTTGTCTAATCCATATCTAAGTAGCTGACATGTTTTCACTAATAAATCAGCAGCCTCTTTCGCCCCTTCTTGCAAAGATAACCTATGAATCATATTTAGTGTATTAAATAAGAAATGTGGATTGATTTGATTTTGTAGCATCTTTAATTCACTTTGTGCTAATAACTCATCTTTTTTTAAATTCTCGTTTTTTTCTTCTAGTAACTGTTTTTCTAATTTTGCTTTTTCCTTTGTTGTTTCAATATTATTTTCAACCGCTAATGCCATATCATTTAACGCTTCACACAAATCCTCCATTTCACGTCCTGCATTGGATATTTGCGATAAATCATATTTTCCTTGTTTTACTTTTTGTATATTTTTTAACAACAAACCAATCGGATTACTAATAGCATTGCGTAAATGTCTAGCATAATAGTTTAACCATAATAAGGCAAGGATTAATAGTGCAATTGAAGCAATAATCGTAACATTTTTAAAATAAGTAATTCTTTTCACTTGTTTACTAACAGATTTTGTAATGAGCTTGTAATACTCACTTGAGGTTTTTTGAAATAATTCACTTCGTTTTAAAAAGGTGTTGTATAAAGGTTGACAACTTGCTTTCTCATATACAAAACAATTCATCAATTCATCACATGTTTTTTGATAGCTATTTAACATATCTTCTAGCATTTTAAAACGCCACCTATCACTTTCTAAAACTGCACCTTGCATTTCTTGTACTGCTTGATTCGCTTCATGATAATATTGTAAATACGCTATTTTTGCACCTTCATTTTTAGTATATAAATACTCTTTTACTTCACTTCGCATACTCTCCACATGATCATAAAACATACTCAGTGTTCGCAAAGAATTTGTTGTTTCACTATACTTATCCACCGAATACGCATTGATTGTATTAAACAAGGTAACACAAACAATCATAATTACAACCATAAAAATATTAGCAGACTGCGTTGTTTCCTTAAAAGATTTTGATTTTTTCATATTGTTATTTTTCATAAGAATTAATATTTTCTTGGTTAATCAACATTACATCTAAAGAGAGTTTTGTGTTTTCTAACGCTTGTCGATCTTGTAAGTAGTGCATTAAAACTTCTACGCTTTTAAAGCCATAATCATAAAATGAAGTTACGATGCTACCATCAATCATCTGATTGCGTACTAACGCTAACATTTCTTTGGTATCATTGACACCATATATTAGCATATGTTCTTTTAATCCTTTCTCTTTTACCACTTCAGCACAAGCAATGCCTGTTTCCGTTGTAAAATTGAAAGCAACATTCACGTCTGGATACTTTTCTAATACCTCTGTCCATTCTTTTTTAGCTTTTACAATATCTGTTTTTGATTCACTAACACTTATTATCTCATAGCCACCTTCATGTGTCGCAAGCATTTCTTTTAATGTTTCAATTTGATCCTTCGCTTTCTGAAAGCTTTGTTCACCTACCTGCACTGCGACGATTAATTTTTCTTTCTTCTTCTTTTTTTCAATATCTTCTAACAACAATTTCGCCTGCCTTTTAAAATCTTTTCCTATATACATCAAACGTTTTGAACTTAGCAAATCACTATCCACAAGGACAACAGGTATTTTTTTATTATAGGCTTCTTCAATAAGTTGCTCATTGACTACTCCTTGTGTAATCATTGCATCAACATTTTGCATGATTCCTGTTTCAATCACATCATTCATATACTCTGTATTCATTACATTAGGACCAATCCAATCACATTTAAACTTATATAAACGGCACGCATCTTGAAAGCCTTTTTTACTTTGTAGCCACATTTCATTTTCTTTTAATGGTGTCGCAAACAAAATATATGTATCTTTGTTTTGTATTGAATGTTCGCTTGTACATCCTAACAGCAACAACAAAATAAATATTCCTATTTTTTTCATTGATCCTCCCTCTATCATTAACGGGTTATATATTTTCTATTTTTTAAAATTAACACACATGTATTTAATTTGCAAACCTTTCTGCATGAAAATAAAAAGGCAAAAAGGACTGATGATATTTTTCACATCAATCAATCCTTAATATTCCTATTAAGCAAACACTAATCTTTTACACTAACTTTTTTCTTTTTTACTACGATGAACATAGCGATTGCAGATAATAACAATACAATCATTAACCCTTGTGCATTGGTTGTATCACCTGCTACTACTAACGCTTTTTCTTTTAATTTTAATTGCTTAATTGACTTTTGTAAACTTTGTTCATAGGCATCTACTTCTGATTGCATAGAAAGTAGTTTCCCTCTTTCAACTTGTCTTAATGCGGCTTTTAATGTTTCCACACTATCGAAAGTATAAACGTTTAAATCATTAGGAATACTCGCAATTAAAGCGTCTACTTTACTATAATCAGCATATACATACACTAGCTTTTGTGTTGCTAAAATAAAGTCGCTTTTTGCTTTTTCAAAAGTATCTATATCTGTATTTCCTACTTCTAAAGCAAACAATGCATCGTATTTTTCTTTATAATCAGTATAGCTGTCCTTACTTACATCAGTTCTATTAAATAACGTAATGCTTTCACGATATGAAAGTAAATCTTTCGCATTAAAAGCAAGTCTCTTCATCGCTTCACTGATTTTTACGACTTCCTCACTAACCATTGCCTTACTTCCATTTTGTTTTACTTTCTCAGCTACTTTCATTACTTCATTAACATATTGATAAGAACTTCTTGTATAATTTTCAGCCTTTAACTGCTTAAATTCATTAATCTTAGCATTTAAACCAGCCAAACTTACCAACTGATCACTTGCCGTTTTTAACTGTTGCAAATACTCTTTTGGTTTCATCTGTGTATCCTTTGCCTCATTAACAAGCTGTATCGTTTGTGTTAATACGGCATAAGAATCAACTGTAAAATCCTTTTTATCTAATGCTTCTAATGTCTTTTTATACTTCATGAAAGTATCAAAATCATCTTTAAATACTAATGTTTTTTCTACTTCTTGTAACTTCTGTATCGCTTCTTTGACATCACTTTCACTTCCTGTTTTCATTGTTGTTTTTAAAATCTCATTTTTAATTGCTTCATAAGCTTTCCAGCTTTGAGCTGTAAACATTTCTTGATCGCTATATTTATTTAATAAAGTTTTTAATTCTTTAACATTTACTAACTGCTGCTGCAATTTTGCATAATTTTTTACATTGTCTATATAC
>SAAR01000563.1 GCA_009916335.1 Erysipelotrichia bacterium
CGTTTAATTAGTGTATTAACCAAACCACTGGTTATTCAGCAAAATCATTTAGTCATTTCAACCAGTATTGGTATTAGTGTTTTTCCTGATGATGGTGAAACGCCTGAAGTTTTACTAAAACATGCTGATACTGCTATGTACCGTGCTAAAGAAGCCGGTCGTAACAGCTATTGTTTTTATAATTCGCAAATGGGTGAACGCAGCTATGCCGATTTAGCTTTAGAACACCGTTTGCGTATTGCTTTAAATGACCACAGCCTTTATTTGGTTTATCAGCCAAAAATAGATGCTGCAGCGAATGAACTTTACATCGAAGACCAAGCATTAGCAGCTCAATTTCTTACCGATTATTCTTGCAATATGGCCAACTGGGTTGTTGACTATTGGAAAGAATTTGGCAATTTTTTACTCGTAAAATATCTTGATGGAAATGTAAAACAGGAAAAAGACGGTGAATTCTTGCGTAATCCATGGGGTTACCCTCAATCACCAATGTATCCTGGCTATCCAGAAGAATGGAAGAGAAATGTAGTTAAAAAAACCAGTGATAAATTCTTGATGAAATAAAAAAACGCAGTCGAAAGGCTGCGTTTTTAATTTAAACTACTGTTTCAAAATCTTCTGCTTTGGTTTGATGAATGTGTGCATAGGTTTGTGCATCGGTGGCATTGAATGAAAAGCGTATCCACGTTAAAGCCTTCGCCAATGCTTCAAAGTCATCCGTTTTCAATAACGCACCATTGGTGCTCATGCCCACATCTAATCCAATGGACTTAGCATAGACAATAGAATCAATGGTATGCTTGTTTAAAAGAGGCTCCCCTGTTCCTGCAAACACCACGCTCTTTGCCTCCACATTTTTAACCTCATCAATCAGGCTTAATAAGCGATTGCTATCTTCAAAGCGCCCTTGATGCCCTAGATAGTTGTAGTGGCAAAAAACACATCGGTGGTTACAGTATGCCGTAGGTGAAATCTCCACATAAATAGGCTTAGCTGGTTTGTTATGCACAAAGTCATAAATCGCCTCAGGGTGATAATAAAACTTATGCGAATCTAGGTTAAATCGATCTTTCATAAAATTCCAACTATATAAAATTCGTATGCGAATTAGTATCAGGATGTGCAATCGATTCTAATTTAAGATTCAGCCCATGCAAACGACACCCAACAGGACACTTCTTTAAATCCAATGAAGCAACTTTTTCCAAATGTGTTTTCCCCATCCAAATTTCATCAAAGGATTGTTCATAGATATTCCCAATGGTAAAGCCTCTGCTTTTAATGTTACCACAAAATTCAACATTACCATTTTCATCAAAATAAGGAGATAGCCAAATAGCCCGACAAACATCATATCCTCTCGTCGCATCTTTATTATAAATCAAAGCTTCTAGTTGCCACTCTTTCCAATAAATCTTAAATTTTTCATCTTCTTCTTTCTTTGCTTTTTCTAAACGTTCACGTATCTCGAAAGACTCCACAAGATTCTCTTTATGAGAGACATTGAGCTCATTTTTATAAACAGGTTTGTATGCTAAATAATTTACATGTAATGACTTAAACAATTTAGCTGCTCTTTCAATATCTTCTATATTGTCTTGATTAAAAGCGAATTGAACCCCTACTATTAAATCATCACGCTTATCGTGAACCACCTCTTTTATATTTTCCAAAATCATATTAAAATCATGTGTTAAATGGGTTTTAAAATGGGTATCTTGAGATGCGGCGTCCATACTAAATCGCACAAAACGACAGTACTTTTTAATAGCCATCGTTACGCTTTCTCTCTTCCAACTGCCATTTGTGAAAAGTCCTATGTCATAACCTAGGCGACTAACTCTCTCTAAAAATTCGCCAAATTGAGGATGTAACGTAGGTTCACCATCACCTACAATGGTAATGGCTTTAGCTCCATGGGCTTTAGCGATACGAAGAGCATCTACCATTTTATCGATATCTGCATTGATTTGATGTTTGATATCTTTTATAAAATCAATATAACACCACACGCATTTATGATTACAATAATTCGTTAAACCCACCGTAATATGAACAGGATACGTTTTACCATG
>SAAR01000564.1 GCA_009916335.1 Erysipelotrichia bacterium
TCTTAACATTATGATTATTGCAACCCCCATTGAGACTTCAACCATTAATTTCATTGCACCTTTAGTCTTCAATGTTGACACAAAAAGTGTTGCCCAAGTTATTCTTGATGCTAACCAATATCCTAAATTTGGTCTAATGGAGAGTATTTCAACGTATTTGAATAAAGAGAAGTCTGAGTAAAACTAAGATGTTTTAACTAGTTCTATATGAGATAAAGGTAAAAAATGAATTTTAAGGGGTTTTTTCTATTTCGATTATTTACAATTTTCTTGCTCTGTATACCAATTTTTCTATTTGGAAAAGGAAGCAATATAAAACATGAAAATCCTTTTACATCAGCTTTGCCTAGTGGAAGTTCATTAAATATTTATGGAGACTTCGTTGCAACTGGAACATCTGTTCTTTGTCAAAAAAATAGTAACAATCAGTGCGATAACAACTACAATGGATATCTCTATGAATCAAACCTAATGTATAAAACTGCTGTTCCAACAACCATTATTCCTCTAAATTCTGCAACTGCAACATTAACACTTCCAACAGGAATTTCAGCTTCAGAGATTGTGTGGGCAGGGTTATATTGGCAAGGGCATATTGCAGGGAAAAATGCCAATGACTATACTTCAGATACAAAGATTCAAAATAGAAACAAAGTGGAGGTAATATGGCCTAACCATATTGCCTCTTCTCTCACAGCAGATGAAGTATGGTATCATGATTTTTGGGGAGATTGGACAGGAAATTCTGGAGGATACCGCTCTTTTTATCAAGGGCACAAAGATGTTACAGCACTTGTTAAAAGCAATTTTATTACAGGAACCTCACAAACAATTACTGTGGGAAATATAAAAGCAAATAGTGGTGAAGATTGGTTTTCATACTCTTATTTAGGACCAGGTGCTGAAGCCGGCGGTTTGAAAGTTGGTTTTTGGGGAAACTGGTCACTTATTGTCATTTATAATTATCCTACAAACAATATTCCCTCTTCTGCTAAGCTAAAAAATGTTCAAGTTAATCATGGGTTTGACCTCATGATGCCTCTGCCAATAAATGGCTATACAACATTTAATGTCACTGTTCCTTTGAGTGGCTTTTTAACACCAAAAAGTGGAACAGTGAACTCTCAAATGCTTTTTTATGCTTCTGGTGGTGAAAAGAAAATTAGTAGAGACGCCTTTTATATTCAAAATGCAAATAATAACTACACCTATACTGCTGTTTCAAATACTCTTAATCCAACTAATAATCCATTTAATGGAACTGTTTCTAACAATGGAGTGGCCTTAGACAGCACTATATCATATTATCCAGGTCTTGATTTAGATACCTTTGATATCTCAAATTATATGAAAAACCAACAAACATCTACTTCGATTAAACTAGAGGCAACTTTTAGTAATAACAATGGTGATCAGTCTACTCCTGGTCTTGTTGCCTTTTCAACAGAACTTTATGAACCAAAATTTTGTTATGATTATGCCTATTCTCAAAATAACCATTATTTAACGGAAGACAACAATGGTTCTACCCTTCCAAAAATTAAAGGAAAGTTGGTTTCATCTGATGACATCAACGTTTCTTTGTACATTTTAAATGAAGAATCTTCAGACATCACTGCCCAAAATTTAAAAATCGATATCACAGATATTAATACGTCACAAGCTATCTACAAACGAAATAGTGTTTATATAACATCTCCTGGAGAAATTCTTCCTAAAGCTATTTCAGATGCGTCTCTTACTGTTAGTGATGCACAAATTTTAAATATTCCACATGGCAATATTCAAGGAAAAGAATATTTTTACACATACTACTCATTAGCACCTCAAAATATTAGCCAAATTGATATACCTCTTAATGCAACCCTTAAATATAACTTAGTACTCACATTAGGAGGAAATACAGTTTCTATCCCATATACACATACGGTGGGAAGTGCCCGTCTTCCTATGTGTTCAGGGGATAATACACGTTATGAGCCTAGTTGGGGAAGTTTTAATGTTGATGCAAAAGGTATTTACACAAAAGCAAACCCAAAATTCAATCTTCCTACCCAAGTCGTGCGAAGA
>SAAR01000565.1 GCA_009916335.1 Erysipelotrichia bacterium
GGATACAATCCCTATTCTTGGTAGAGGAAAAATACAATAATATGAAAGGAATTAATCAATGCATCCTATTTTAAAACAGTATATACCAATTGCAAATATGCTTGTGCAAACGTTCGGCGAAGAGTGTGAAGTTGTTTTACATGATTTGAGAACACCAACGCAATCGGTCGTTTATGTAGCAAATAATAAAGTGACAAAAAGAGAAGTTGGACAGAGTTTTCAGCACTTGGTGCCACAGGTTATTTTATCTGATACATTAAAAGATGATGTTGTCTCAAACTATTATTTCACAACAGATGATGGTAAGCTCATTCGCTCTTCTTCCGTTTTGATAAGAGATGAAAATGAGATTATTATTGGAGCAATGTGTATCAATTTAGATACATCACGCGTTACACAGAACATTGTATGGCTAGAATCAATGTTGCCCAATAGAACATTGCCAACGCAACAAGAAGAGTTGGTTGAAAAACCTGAACACATTACAGACATAGTGACAAGTCTTATTGACAATATCATTAAAGATATAAAGGTGAGTGAATTAAAACGAGAAGATCGAATTGAGCTGATTCGTTTTATGGAGTCAAAAGGTATTTTTATGATGAAAGGTGCGATTGAGCAAGTCGCGGAAAAGATGAATATCACGAAAGTAACGGTATACAGTTACTTAGACGAAATAAAAGGAAAAAATAGATGAAAAAAATAACACCTGATTACTTAGCCAGCAATCCTGGCCATTACACTCCTATGATTATCTCAAATGGAATGCTCTATCTTTCGGGGATTTTATCGATTAATCCAGAGACAAAAGAGGTTGCGCAAGGAGGCATTGAAGAGCATACGAAACAAGCATTGAATAATTTGGATACATTACTAAGTGAGGCTGGAACGAACAAAAATGCTGTTGTACAGTGTCGTATCTATATTCCAAATGTAGCATTTTGGGATGACGTAAATAAACTTTATGCGGAATATTTTGGATCGCATAAACCTGTTAGAACAATTGTTCCTACCAGAGAATTGCATCACGGTTGTTTAATTGAAATTGAAGCTATTGCTGAATTGGAGGTAAGGTCATGATGTACATTTGTTCAAAATGCGGTTGCAAAGAAAGTGTTACTACAAAAGCAGCGACATGCTCATGTGGGGGTTTATGGGATATGGATTACATTCCTCCAAAGTTTGATTTATCGCTTGTTGATAAAAATGAGTGGAGTCTTTTTCGCTATCGAGCTTTTATGCCTTTTGAAGGTGATATCTGGCGTACCATTTCTTTAGGGGAAGGCATGACACCCGTTATAACATTTGATGAACATGTGCTTTTAAAAATGGATTATTATATGCCTACACTCTCTTTTAAAGATAGAGGTGCCGCAGTACTGATAGCCCATTGTAAAAGTATAGGTGTTACAAATGTTGTACAAGATAGTAGTGGAAATGCTGGTAATAGCATCGCTGCATACTGTGCTAAGGCAGGTATTGAATGTGAGATATATGTTCCAGAAGGTACATCATCTAAAAAAATAGCAATGATTAAGGCACATGGTGCTAAGGTCAATGTGACACCTGGAAGCCGTGATGATTGTGCTGACGCCTGTCGTCATAAAGTTTTCAATGAAAAAGTGTATTATGCAAATCATGTTTATAATCCTTTCTTTTATGAAGGGACGAAAACCTATATGTATGAGGTTTATGAACAGTTAAAACGTGTTCCTGAACATATCTTTATCCCATTAGGAAATGGCACTCTTTTTATCGGTATTATTAAGGCATTGGAACACTTTCTTGATAGTGGTCTCATTCATAAAATGCCAAAAATTATAGCTGTACAAAGTGAAAAATGTGATCCAATTGCTCAAGCAGCGTTTGCAAAGGAGATGACACCCCATCATGTAGTGCCTGAAGCAACTTTGGCAGAAGGCGTTGCGATAGGTGAACCAATGCGTGGAGAAGCACTTTTAAAGTCTATTTACAAGCATCATATTGAAGTAATGATTGCACCTGAAAATAAAATTTTAGAAGCTAGAGCTATTTTGGCAGAAAGGGGTATTTATTGTGAACATAACAC
>SAAR01000566.1 GCA_009916335.1 Erysipelotrichia bacterium
GCCACATCCACTCAATAACAGTGTTGCTAGAAAACTCCCGGCAATTAAAAACGATTTAGATAACATTGGTGATCCTTTTTATGATTTTATCTGTAGTGATTATTTAAATATTTCTGCAATTTGATAGACGGCTTTGTCTTCCATGATAGGTTTCGCTTCTTCCAAATTCAGACCCATACGAACTGCTTCTATAAAAAGACGTGTCTCATCTTCTTTAGCATTACTCCATGATGAACTAGTATCTTGAATACTTCTCTCTTTAAGATTGACACTAATGACTGCCCTATAGGTCTCATCTGCTAATGCACGATCTGCAACACCCATGGCAAGTGCGACACCTACTCCAATAAGAAGACTATCTCCTCCACTGTGATTGACCGTAGAAATTGCACCTGCGGCAACCCCTCCAAAGAGTGCTACATCCAATCTTGCTGCTTCTTTGAGATTATCAGCAAAAAGTGTGTTTACATGTAAATAGAACCGTGCATTGTCTGCATTATCAACCATACGAACACCTCGATCTTGCAATGCTTTTTTCAAAGGTGCTTCTAATTCAATCTTACTCGCCTCTGTACCTGTGACTCTGAGATAAACACTTTTGTCTTTCAACTGATCAGGGCTTAGAGAAATGGTTCGTGTCATCTTTGCTTGGGTTTGAAGCGTTGTTGTGGCACAGCCCATAATACACAATGCTATAGCAACTATCAACACCATTGAACTTATAAAATTTTTCATAGAAAATCTTTGATTTAATTTTTTAAAGTAAGATAAATATGATCTATGTACAAAACCTTACCTTTGGCTGGACCATTTAAAATAGAAACTTTATTGAGTGTAAACATATCTACTTGAGCAAAAACGCCCTTCCCTTCTTTAGAATATTTTGAGTCCCATTCAATCACCTCTCCCAACGTTCCATTAGCTAATAAAATACAATCACTTTTTTTAGCATTATCTGCTTTTGAAACACACCCTGACGCTGTTGGGTAATTTGCATAACTACTAATAACAACTTTATCCCCAGCACAAAGACTGCCTGCAAAAAAAACACCTACTACAATTAATAATTTTTTCATATTGATTTCCTTTACTGTTGTTGCTTTTTAATAATGGCATACTCTTGAATCTCTTTCATACTCGTAAAGTTGGTACCGTTTTGTTGATTGAACTTTTGAATCAGCATTGCTTCCATAGGAGAAGATACCGCTGAATTAGATGTAGCTGGTTTTGTATCACTGTTGAGTATTTTGGTTTTTTCTTTATTGTATTCCTCTTCGCTCAAAGCTCCTGATTTATAAAGTTCATGCAACTCTTTAATCTTATTGGCTTTCGAATCTGAAGAAGCAACTTGGGAAACAGTTGTAGAAACGGCTGCGGGAGTTGAAGGTGCATCCAAACCTACACTCTTATAGAGATTATTTTGCAAAGTTGCATTATTTAGATTAAGGGCTATTTTTTGAAGTTCACCGGCAAAGAGTACAAAAATATTTTGATGAATGCTAACAGCTGGGTCATTATGTCCTAAAGCAGATCCTAGTTGACTTGGCTCAATGCGCGCTTGTCTGATTAAGGCACTGACTTTTTCACCAGTTTTATTATACTCAACAATGGCGAAGTCAGAATCGTACATGTAAATCTCTGTTTTCGTATTTTCTTTCAAAGCACCACCAACATAAGCTTTTAAGAGTGCTTGATTACCTTCACCGTTATAAATGCTATAACCATTGCCTCTTTTTTGAATGGTATCAATGTACGTTTTTGCAATATCATCCTTGAGGAAATCGGGTGCCAGATTACGATAGAATTGACGTGATTTACTCAGATAGATAAAGCTATCGGTTTCATATAACCGTTTGCACTCCAACAATAATCCATAAGGTAAGGCTTGAACGCTCGTTACTTTGGCCATTTTACCCTCAACAAATGCTTGTGTTAGCTCTTTATCTTGGCTTTTGGCAATGAGATCTTGAGGCGTCTCTTTTTTAGCAAACATATTGCCTACATCTTTAGGGCTTGGAATAAATGTACCACTATCAGAATACGATGATGCACAACCACTTAACATAAC
>SAAR01000567.1 GCA_009916335.1 Erysipelotrichia bacterium
ATGAAACCTACGTGAAGGTCAATGGCCGCTGGGCGTATCTGTACCGGGCCGTCGACAGCCGGGGCCGCACTGTCGATTTTTATCTCTCCTCCCGTCGTAGGGGTTTGAGGTCCAATGATGTAAAAAACCACGATAAGAAGATAACCTGCTGTTTTTATTTAAAAAAAGCAGAAACCTTTCTGTTGTTAATGTTTTTTAATTTTTCCCCTTGAAAAATAAAGGATTGCCCCACTATCATGGTCGAATAAATAACTAATTTGTGCGGATTTAGGAGGCCGCTTGGAAAAGGGAAAAGATCCTACGCCAAGGCTTTTTTAGCAGAAAGGTGTCAGTAACTACCTGAATTAACCCTGCTACGCCGTTTTTGCGTAAGAAACCGAACGTTTTCATACCGTTGGCCTTCAAACCACTATGGAAAAAATAAAAGGGTGATGTGATTGAGTAAAAAAAAATTAAGTTTGTTGTGCTTTGTGGTTATGGGTTTCGGGAAAAAAACTGATTTCCGGTCAGGTAAGCTCTTAAACCTAGATGCCACGTACAATGAGATAATAAAACCAGCGGCAGAAGAACTAGGCATCAAGTGTGTCAGGGCTGACGAAATAATGAAGTCTGGGATTATTGATGTGGAAATGTATAAATTGCTACTTTCTGCTGATATTGTTGTTGCAGATATATCAACAAGTAACGCAAATGCTATATATGAACTAGGCGTAAGGCACGCACTAAAAAAAGGAACGACCATCATAATGTCTGAAAAGTCGGCAGTGCTACACTTCGACTTAAATCACATTGCAACCTTACAGTATGAACATCTTGGTGATGATATCGGTTGTTCCGAAGCGAGAAGAATAAAAGGGCAGCTGAAATCATTAATGGAGTCGGCATTAAATGAAACACGTATAGATAGCCCAGTCTATACTTACCTGCCAGATTTAAACACTCCGACACTAACGGCACAAGAAATAAAAGAAATCGTAAAGGATTCAGATGAAGCAGAAAAGGAATGGGGATATATTTTTAATAGCGCAGAAGAAAAGTTGAAGTTTGGGGATTTTTCAAATGCAAAGGAACTCTATCAAAAAGCGCTAGAAATAAGACCTAGAGATGAATACTTAATTCAAAGACTAACACTCTGTACATACAAGGAAAAAATAGAATCAAAAAGCAGAGTGATGAGTTGTATGGATGCAATGGTTATTTTATCAGACTTATCTCCTGAAACCAGTAACGACCCAGAAACAACAGGAATGGCGGGTGCCATAAATAAATACATATGGATGGACACTAAAGATATCACGTTCCTAAACAAAGCAATTTCATTCTATAACCGTGGATATACAATAAAAAAAGATTACTATAACGGTGAAAATTTAGCGCTTTGCTACTTTGAGAAGTCTAAACAGCTAAAGAATACAGAAACTGCAAATGATAAAGACATCGTATTTAATGAGATTCTTGCAGAAAAAACGTTCAAGTCCGTACTTGAAATCACTGAGGGGATCATAGAGTCAACTAACTTCAATGAACGAAGTGATGTAAAATGGGTTTACGCAACAGCAGCAAAGTCAGCATCATATCTAGAGTTAAAAGAAAAAGAGGATTTATACAGTAGTAAGTTTAAATCACTCTGCGACAACTCATGGGATTTTAATACATTTGAAGAAAACAAAATAAAGAAGGATTGATGAAGTGAGTAAAACATACAGCATTTTTATTAGCCATTGTTGGGATTACAATGATTCGTTGATAAATCTAAAGAATTTATTAAACAAGGAAGATGGGCTTGTGGCATCTTATGAAGAAGTAACTGTAGATGCGCCTATAAACTCAGAAGATGAAAAATACATCAAGCGAGTACTGAAGGCGAGAATATCCGCATCAGATGTGTTTATTGTTGTAGCAGGAATGTACACAGCACATAGTGATTGGATGAAATGGGAAATTGAAACAGCAGTTGCTAATAACATACCAGTTATTGGGATTAAACCGCATGGTTCACAACGAACGCCTCAAGTTGTCACAGACAATGCGAAAATTATTGTTGGATGGTATACACCCTGTCTC
>SAAR01000568.1 GCA_009916335.1 Erysipelotrichia bacterium
GATGTAAAATATGACCGCATCATTTCAAACATTCTGCTGATATCCTTTTCTTCTTCTTTTATATCCTGAAAAGCAATGTAAATATTAATTTTCTCTTTACTTTTAATTTTTCTCAAAGCCGTACGGTGAATAATCTGTAATAGTTCTGCTACTAAATTTAGTAAGTATAAGATTTCAACTTGCATGTCATTAAACCACTGGGTTTCCTTTGATTTCATTGGGTCATCATCATCCATATTGCTTCTCAGACGAATATCGACTTGTGTTCCATATAACGCTACTGCAAGTGTTGCGAACGTTAAAGCAGATTTTCTTGGTAGACATGTCATATACATATCTGTCACATCTTTAATATCATTTTTACCTCTAGTATTCAAAAGATGAAGTCTAGTGTCACTCTCCTTGGATTTTTCATCAATAGTAAGTGCTTTAAAATTTTTTTCGGTTAAAACACCCTGTTTCAACAAAAATGGTATATCACTCTTTGCAGGAAGAAGAAAAATATCTTTTTTTTGTTTCTGTAAACTAATAAAATCATACATGATTTCTTTTAACACAGTATCAGTTTTCTCTCTTGATTCTGACGATGTATTTATATCTCTATGGTGCAAAGTCAAACGAGTATAGTCATTATAATTTTTTACAAATCTTGGTTCAAAATTTGCACGTTTATAACAAGGAGTACCATATTTACCTGTTCCATCTAATATTAAAATATTAGCCAAACAGCGCTCATGTTCTTTACTTGTTTTTGAAAAATACTGTTGTTGAATATTATCATATGGTACAAAGTCTGAAACAATTATTTTTTCTCCACCCCTATTATAATACTGACGATATATTTTCCCGGCATTAGCTTCATAGAGTAATTTTCGATAATGTATGAAATCTGCATAGGTATCCAGCGTCACCTTATTTTGTAAATCTTCAATACCATCAGCTAAATCAAAAAACTTTTCAATGATTTCCTTCTTTTTTTCTGGGACATTATTATTTATAAATGGATATGTAGTATCTTGTGTTTTATCATAATCATAATCGTTAAATATTCCATTGAACAATTTCCGATATGACTGTATTTCTTCAACACTAATTAGTTCTATCATTTCTGGCAATCTAACTATATTGTCGAACCATTTAATGCAATTATTCGTGCTTCCAATATCAAAAACTGAAGTGTTTTCGAAGTCAGGCATTTCATCGATAATAATATGTCTTGGTATAAGAATAGTATCATATCTATCTTTTGATGGTACTACTCCCCATGCACCAGTTTTCTCTTTAACCTCACATTGACTATATGAATTTATGTCACCGCATCCTAATACTAGCTGCTTGAATCTTGCATGAGTAATTATCACAATCTGCGTTCTTCCTATTTCTGTACTTGATATGCCAACTCTATTATCGCTTGTAATGTATTTTATTTTACCTTGAAATTTTTCTCCAAGATCCAATAAGGCATCTGCAATCTTCTTACTTTCTCCTTTTTCACGAATTACAATTAAAAGAGCTTTTTTCTCTTTTGCAAGAATATTTTCGGTAATAATGTATCTGCATAGGCTTCTTAATACTGTTGTTTTGCCATGTCCCATAGGCGCATTACATACCCATCTTGTAGGTTTATCTATTGACTTTTCGCATCTCATAAAATCAACAAATACTGATGCAATCTCTGTAAAAGCTTCATATTTTAAATATGCTTTATGTTCATCTGATGCGTAATTAAACATTTTTTTAATGATTTCTTTTTTTGATTCCCCCATATATCCTGAACCCCTCCCATTTTACATAAGCAATGCTTTAAACTGATTATATTTTGCCATAGTTTCTCTGAGTTCTAAGGAATCCTTGAATATATAAATTCTTCTGTTGGCATCCTTCAAGTCTGGTTTCTCACCAATTTTATGGAACCGGTTCATCATTAGCCACCCTGCCATTCTTTCTTGGGTAATTACAATAGTATCATCTTTCATAGTTCACACTCCTTGATATTTTAATAGTTTAAACAACCTTAACTTCTGCGTTGTCCACCCTAAGCCAGCTTCGCTGGCGCTA
>SAAR01000569.1 GCA_009916335.1 Erysipelotrichia bacterium
AGCCAGTACTTACACTTTAATTATAAACAAACGGAAGTTACATTGAAAATAGCATGAATATAATAGTGAAACGGAAATTCCAAAAAAAATTCAGGATAGTAAAAAAAGTTTAAGAATTTTTAATTTTTTTTGAAAAAGTGGTTGACAGTCAGATTGCTAGATGGTATTATGTATGAGCGTTGAGGGGAAAGTTCTTCAGCAAGCGAATAAAATGGAGGTTTAGCTCAGTTGGGAGAGCATCTGCCTTACAAGCAGAGGGTCGGCGGTTCGAGCCCGTCAACCTCCACCATTTTTAAAAAATATTAATAATGCCGACTTAGCTCAATTGGTAGAGCAACTGACTTGTAATCAGTAGGTTGGGGGTTCAATTCCTCTAGTCGGCACCATTTTTTTCAAAACCTTTTTTGGAGGGGTAGCGAAGTGGCTAAACGCGGCTGACTGTAACTCAGTTCCTTAGGGTTCGACAGTTCGAATCTGTCCCCCTCCACCATTTCTTGGGGTGTAGCCAAGTGGTAAGGCACTAGACTTTGACTCTAGCATTCCGCTGGTTCGAACCCAGCCACCCCAGCCAATTTATTGCTGGAGTTTGAAAAAAACAATAGTATTTCATGTATGATACATGACCCGTTAGCTCAGTTGGTAGAGCATTTGACTTTTAATCAAAGGGTCGGGCGTTCGAATCGCCCACGGGTCACCATTCATGCGGGTGTAGTTTAATGGTAGAACCTTAGCCTTCCAAGCTAATTACGTCAGTTCGATTCTGATCACCCGCTCCAAAAGATAAAATCGTCGCACCAAGTGACGTTAATGATTAAATCAATCTGAAATATGATTGATTTTTTTGTCGACTAAATTAGTCTAGTCAAGAAAGGTGTGATGTGTTATGATTAGTTTTATAAAAAAGAAAATCAATATGAGCGATGAACTCAAAACCAAAATTAAATGGTCTTGCAAATTTAGTAAACGACCCTATCAAATAATAGAAGGTTGCTTACGAATTGTGGAGCATACCAATATTGCGTATGTGGAACCACACAAAGTAATTATTGATGATAAGTTATACTTATTCTTCAATGAACAGAATTATTTTTACATAGGGAATTTAAAAAAGAAAATTCCATTGTCTGAATTATCAGAGTACATAGCAAGGCATTAATTGGTGAGTTTATATACTCCCCTATATATTGATTTATTTTGTCGTGTAAATAAACAATATATTCTAGGTGTCCTTGTTATGTGACACCTTTTTTGGTGCCTTTCACTAATCCAAAAGATGAAAGGAGAATGATAATTATGGATAATGAAAGGAGTATTGCAGGAGTTTATATTCGTGTTAGCACTGAAGACCAAGCACGAGAAGGTTTCTCTTTAGGAGAACAAAAGGAAAAGTTGTTACAATTATGTAGTTTTAAGGGGTATGAGGTTTTTAAAGTGTATGAAGATGCAGGAATATCTGCCAAAGATATGGAGCATCGCCTGCTTTTCAAGAGATGTTAAAAGATATGAAAGCAGGTAAAATCAACTATATTGTTGCTTATAAGCTAGACAGAGTTACGAGAAGTGTTAGAGATTTAGAAGAACTAATAAGCGGATTAGAAAGATATAATTGTTATTTAGTATGTGATAGAGATGATGTTAATACCTCTACTGCTAATGGTAGATTCTTTGTTAGAATGCTTACAGTATTATCACAACTTGAAATTGAAATCGTATCAGAAAGAACAAAATTCGGTTTAAATAGTGCCATTAAGTCGGGACATTTGCCAGTAGTTTTACCACTTGGCTATAAAAAAGATGGTAATAAGAAAACAATTATTGATGAAACTACTAGACCAGTAATTGAAAGAATATTTAAAATGTATTTAGAGGGTAAAAGTTTTCAACAAATTTCAAATATCTTTAATGAAGAAAAGGTATTAAGCCCAAAACCTTGGAAAGACACGACTATCCAAAAGATTATAGATAATAGAATTTATATGGGCGATTATGAACAATTTAAAAGAATTGCCAAAAATAAGAAAGTTGAGCCAGTTATCTATACTGATGTTGTAG
>SAAR01000100.1 GCA_009916335.1 Erysipelotrichia bacterium
TGATTTTGAGGAAGGTTGTGTCCCCCACTCTTTGTCACTCTCTTTAGAATCTAACATTTGCATGGCTTCAACGACAATGCTGTGTTTAGAGCGCTTTTGACCTTGTTGGTCACTCCATTGATCAAACGACAATCTGCCTTCAACCAGGACTTTTGAACCACGCCTGAGGTGTTGATTGGCTATTTCTGCTGATCTTCCAAAAAAAGTGATATCAATAAAGCATACTTCTTCTTTCTTTTCACCGTTTTGAGCAGTAAACTTTCTGCTAGTAGCTATAGCCGTATTTGAAACAGCTGAACCATTGGGTAGGTATCTGATTTCAATATCTCTGGTTAAATTTCCTGCCATGATGACTTTATTAAACATTACTCAATCCTCTTTTTTTATTTATATTTTTTCAAGATAGTCTTTAAGTTCTTGGGCAATTTGCTCTTTTAATTCCAATGGCTCTACCACTTTTACATACGGCAACCACTGTTTGATTAGCGCATCAATTTCTCTAAGCTGAGTGACCTTATAAGTGACAATGATATTGCCATTTTCTTTAGTATCTAAAATATTCTGTGAGTGTAAAAACTTCTTTGCATGGAAGAAAAAAGCTTTGGATTTATCCACTTCAATAACCACATCAATCAAATACTTTCTAAAATCTTGTTTGTAAATGGAAAATGGGGTTTGCATATATTTTATGAACTCTACAATGTCTGGATTCTTTTGATAAGTCTTTTTGGTATCTTCTATATTTCGAATTTTTGATATCCTAAACATTGAAAATTCATAGTTTTCATTATCCACTTCACAAGCAAGGTAGAAGTTTTCTTGAATAAACACTATTTTATAGGGCTTAACCTCTTTTTTCTCGAACACACCGTTTTTATCGGGGTATTCCAAAATGATATATTTTTGCAATTCAATAGCCATTTCTAGTTTTTTAAAGAGTTTATAGTCATCCTTTTTACTCTCTAAGGGCTTGTTTTTAAACTCATAGTACTTATTGACTTGATTGACCTTACTATCTAAGATTCTTCGCTCATCAGAACTCATATCAAAGCTATCAAATAGATCACTGCGCTGAGCAATGTGAAAGGTTTGAATAAGCAGTGAAAGTGCATCAGGTTTTAGAAAATTATCAAAGGTGGATTGAGTTATTGCTTTATAGCATCCTCTCTCTCCTTTTCCTCCTCTAATAAGTTCAAAAGAGTTTGGAAAATACTCTTTAATCACATCAAGATCTCTTCGAATGGTCTTTTCACTCTTGCCTTCCCAGAGTTCATCTTTTTCTAAAGTATCAATACATACCTTTTGACCATCGTTAAATCGTTTTAAAAGCTCTAATACGCGAGCGGTTTGATTGGTAATGAGTGACATAACATCTTTCCTTTTATTTTAAATAGTTTATCTATTATTATAGACATATTTTGTCTTAGAGTTAATTAACCCATGAATTCTTTTGACAATGAGGATCTTGGGAATCAATAGCCTTATCAAAGTTATTGTCAATCCCATCAAAACATGAATTCCCACTCTCAAAACCCTCTGGACTTGGGTCTATTTTAAGATAGCGTCTAGGGATGTGCCTCCACAACTCAATAAAATGCTCTTTGTATTGTTTGACAAGTAAAGCATTTTCAATAATTACAGTGTTTTCATCATTTTTGCTCTCCCCTGCTTTGGTGAAATTCATCGATCCACTAATAATAAACCTATCATCAATAATCATCGACTTTGCATGCATTTTCCCACCAAAGTTTTCAACTTTCACCTCTATTCCTTCTTCTCTTAAGATAGTGTGTGTTGAGTATTTGTTCTTAGCAGCACTTGCATCTAGGATGACTTTAATCTCCACACCTCTTTTATGTGCTTTTATAAGCTCTTGGCTCAATGGTTTGTGAGTGAGATAAAAGATAGGAATATAGATATACTTTTTTGAATCACGAATAAGAGACTCAATACAATTTTCATAGGTAGATGATTTAGGAGAAAAACTGAGGGTAATGATGGAATCAGAGGTTTTTATGCCTGTGTAAAGGGTGGCTTTCTTTTTTGAATTGAAATGGCTATCCTCAAACATTTGTTCAAACTCTTCATGATAGATTTTTGCTACGGCTTTATCTTCAATGACTACGACATTATTGGCATTGTACCCACCAGTGCCAGTATCACTGATGTTTGATGAGCCCGTCCATACAATTTTTCGATCAAATACAAAGAATTTGTTGTGCATGATAGAGCTTTTATGGTCGCTTTTGATATCAAAGAGAGTATATAAACGATGTGTGTCTTCATAATAGTTTTTACCATGTGAATCGCTATCGACTACGCCTTGTATTTTGACACCTCTTTTTTTTGCATCAATCAAAGCCAGTAAAATCTCATCTTGTCCTCTTAGACCATAAATTGCGAATTGAATCTCTTTTTGGCTTTGGTTGATAAGTCGAATAAGTTCTTTTCCAAAAGATGTTTCGGTTTTTTTAGAAGGATAGGTACTTGGAAGATTAAGGTATAAAGTCTCTTTGGCTTGTAGGGTGAAAATGAGTGCAATAAGTAGTATTAAAATTCTCATACTGTCTCCTTTTTAATTAACGACACGCATAGTAAGCATCGACATCGTAACCCATGCGTGTAAGCTGGTAATCATTGTTGATATTCAATTGACCTTTAAGTGCATCAATATTATGGATCCACTTTTTACCCTCTTTCACAAAATATCTTCCGTTATATGCATTTTCATCGTTAATAACTTCAAAACCATTTCTAAGTGCTTTTTGTTCACTGCGATTGAAACTAGGGTTGTTGGCTGAAACATAAGTAGTTTTCTCTTTGCTTTTTGCGTATCCAAATGCTCCCATTTTGTCTCCCTTTATTGTTTTGATAAAAGAAGTATAAGAGATTAGATAGACATATATTGTCTATCTAAAATATTTACATTTTATATTTTTTTATAATTAAATCTGTTGTTGAAAGCAGTGTCTCTTTGTCTAACAGTTTTTGGATGGTGGGTGGATATACTTTTGGCTCAGATGATAAAATCTCGTTTTTCTCTTCATCGCTTAACTTAATCTGCTTAAGTCTATAAAGGTTGTAGCCCACAATACAAAGCACTAAAAACCATTTGATGAGCAATAAAACAAACAGGCTTTCTTTTTGGGATACCTTGGCTACTTTGTAGATATCTTCGTAGATACCATTAATTAATGCTATAGCAATGAGTGATAAAATCACCAAGATGATTTGATGACGAAACTTTTTTAACAGAATGAAATAAGTGGTTGTTTTAAATAAAAAGGTAAACATGGATTTATCCTAATAAAAAATCAATGCCCATAATAGCCATTAACCCTTGTGATACACGCTTCGCGTATTTTTCTTTGATATCTTTACAGGAATCATTGACCATTGCTTCATAATCGTTATTTTCAACCTTCGCGACATCAATCTTATTCTCCTCTAGTTTGGCATTAACCATCTCGATAGCCTTTTCTCGAATATAGGTATCGTATGTTTTAGTGAGCATATTGGAGGTATCTTCAATTTTTGTCATGGTTTGTGTTAAAACTTCAAGCATTGCCTCTTCCTTCTCTTGCAGCATCTTGTGCTTTTTTTACAGCATCATTAATTCTAATCGCAATATCATCCATATTATTTATGGGTTGGTTAGGCGAATTGAGCTGATTGATTTTATTTTCCAGTTGATTGCGTTTGTACTCAATCTTTACATCATGTAATCCTTGAGCAAGTGCAGAGTTGATCTCTTTTTTTACTTCCCATAGCATTCCAAGAGCCGCTGGTGTGTTTTTTATAACAAACTTACTCCCAAGCCAAGCACATTTCGTGAGAACTTTTGATCCTTGCCATATCTCTTTCATAACACCCATAACAGCTCCTTTTAAAAAATTCCACCCGTAATGAGTGAAAGCACAATCCCGATGCCTACCCCTGCACCCACTTTTTTACCATCTGCTTTTAAAATCCCAATTTCATCTACAAGTAATTCTTCAAATTTTTCACTTGAGATATCTGCCCGCTTAATTCCTTGGCTGTTAAGTTTTTTAAGTAAACTGTTCTCTGCCATAGCTCTTAAACTCTTATCAAACTCTTTTTGTGCATCATTAAACATCTTAATCTCCTATATAGGTGTATTTTTTGAATTTATTAGAAGGGTGTAATTGTTTTTTATCTTTTGGGATGATGGTAACCAATACATCTTCTTGATAAATTCCAACGAAGCGTTGAAAGTTAGGTAAAGCAAATTGTCTTTTATAAGAAGAAATAACCACATCTTTTAACAAAACCTCAAGATAGTCTTGCGTATTGTAGATATCCATTTTGGAAAACTCAAGTTGATTGACAACACGCTCTAAGAATCTCTGAGCTGCGTGATACGATACTTTCATTCTAACTCCTTATGATATTTAATGACATTATAAAGATACTAATAGACATATTATGACTATCAATAAAAATTAAAAGCTTATAAATACTATATGGGGAAACAAAATGTAGAAGCGAAGATATTGGGGCCTAGAGGCAGCGTTTTTGCTGCCATCTTTCCTCTACCTCTTCTGAATTGAGCCAGATATCTTTGCCTTCAATCACATCTTCTATCTCTTGGGCAGATAAAAATCCAAGGTAATATTTCTTGAAAGATTTATTGAGCTCTCTGTCAATAAATGTTTGACGCGCCTTCATTTCGTGACCCTTACCTTGAGCTCCGCTTGAGCTGTAGTTGTGAATCATGAACGCAAGATTATTAGAAGTTTCAATCTCTTCACAAGACATTGTTATAATAGTAGCTGCTGAAGCAACAGTGCCCGCTAATTTACATTTTACTTTTGCCTTAGAGTGTTCAATGGCATCCGCAATCATAAATGCAGAATCTAATATACCACCAGGAGAGTTAATGACTAAATTGAATTCTTCTTGGTCATTTGCAGCCATCAATTTATAACACAAATGGTTATACAAAGAAGGCTCTCCAATTTCATTGGTCAAGAATGCTGTATGAGTACTTCCATGGGAAACGAAGGGTACATACTCATCCCAAGGAGAAGAGGCACTTCTTTTAAGGGCTTTATCCACATTTTCCAATAACTCGACAAGTTTTTCTTTACTCATGTAACATCCTCCTGAATTTTTGTAAGAGAAGTATAGTGATATGTATGGTCATATTTTGTCAACTTGGGTCTACATGTAATTATCTCCCTTACTTTTACCTTTGTTCTCTACCATAGCCAATATACTGTCTAATGTATAGTAGTACACATTGTCTTTATTCTTTTTTGTACCAACTAGCGCAGCCAGCGTATCTAGTAGTACTCGCAGTACAGTATTTAGCCTACCCATCTTGCCTGTACTCATACTCTCTAGTAACTTTATTGTTTTGGGATTACTTAGTGCTTCCGCTAAGAACTCATTAATATTCTTAGCCCAGTAAGCTTTTGTAGTATCTTCTATGTCATTACCCATAGCCACGTATCTTGTCTTAGAATCCTCAAACAACATACGCACACGGTCTTGTATAGCCTTTTCATGTTTATTGTCAGGAGTCTTAGCCATGAACTTTACCGCAGCTACGTGCGTAAGTTCGTGTACAAGCACACTAGCTATCTCATCCAACCTGGCTATCATAGGCTCATTAACTAGTTTTTTGTATTCAGGTTGCACTGTAGCCATCTCCACAAAACCTGTCTGTTCTTCTATTGCCGGCATAGCCTCCACCAGTCTATACAACTCTTTTACAGCTTTGGTATCTACGCCAAATAAGCCAGCCAGCCCGAGCTCCATATCATTCAATGCCTCTGATACTACTCGTATGTTACCTGTTTTCGGATGATAGTCTCCAGGTATTAGTCTATCTACATCGTTACGTAGATTATCAAGTAATACTGCATCATCAATATTTACTGTATAGGTAAGGAATTTTTCAGCTATTTCTTTGAACAGTCTACTGTATTCTTTATTTAGCAGTTCGTTTGACAGCAAGCTTTCTTGAAGTGATAATTTCTCTTTTTGGTCTAGCTCTTCCAAAATCAATGTGGCTTTTTGCAGGGTTGTCATTTTGTTGACCTTATGCGTTAAATTTTTAATAATAGTTTTTGTTTTATACACAACTTTTTTTGTATCATTGATACTATTGTGATGTGTACTGACCTTGATGGGCACTCTCTATTTTTAGCTTTTCAATTCACATCATCTGTCGATTAATATATCCTCTCAATCCCAACGTCCAACCCTACTCCACCTTAGTGTATACCCTTTGCATTTAGGACACAGATAGTCATTTCCTGTTAAAACAAGCACTTCATTACCCATATTCCAACTAACCACTTTGTTTGATACTTCAGCTTTTTGTTTTGAGAGTGTTGGATCATCATAACGAACTATTAATTGCCCACAATGACAAAAAGAACGTTTCTCAAGTGTGTTATGGGCCAATACTTCTCCACATTTTTCACAATAATAGGGAAATCTTGCAAAAGTCTTATGACTCATCATACCACCACATAGATACATTTCTTTCTTTTCATAACCACACTGTTTACATGTTCCATCTACTATATAACCCATAAATTTTCCTAAAAATTTAAGAGCATTATAAGGCACATGGTAGACAGATTGTGTCCGTATGAAAATTATTTGAATTTCTGGTCACTACAGAATTCGAAAAAAATAGCGTTGAACCCTATGGGAAGTTTTTAGTATTTTGCAAAAAATCTCTCCTATAAAAAAGGAAAGATTTTTTATTTTAAAAAGGCCGTTATTCAAATTGAACGGCCCAAGGCATAAAATCATCTTGATTTCTAAAAATTCCAAATTTTAAAAATTCATTTAACATGACCCCCATGACTAAAAAAAGTTGATTTTCAAAAATTCTAATTTTTTCTAATTTTTCAGGATTAGAAATTTTGAACAATTTCATAAAATCTTGTTTTAAATTTTTACAAATTGCATCGGTATCTAAAACCGAATTTTTACTCAAAAGTTTGATAATCATTTCGACATCTTCAAATGAAACAGAGGTTTTAATTTTTTGCATAAATTCTCCTTGAATTTTTTAAGGGGTTAGGAAATTATTTTTCCACAAAAAATGATAGCCCTCTCCCCGCTTCATTGGGGAAAAGGCTTTACTGCAATTGCGTAATAAAATTATAGATATTTTCTAGGAAGTAAAATTTCCTGCTAAACGATGTTTTAGATAGAAACAATGAAATCGATAGTAAAAATATACCTCTTGCTTAGGAAATTTAGTTTCTTTACTAAAATAAAAAAAGCTCTTAAGACACTGAGTTGGCCCCTAGAAAATACGCTACAAAATTTTTAGTGATTTAATATGTTTAGATGGTAGAATGCCGATAAAGAGTCTTTGTTAATGATATGAGTTTGCTGTATTGAAAGACACCAAGAGAAAATTGAAAGGGTAACCTATGACGATCGAAGAATGTAAAAAAAAAGATGTTTCACCAGATGATCAATTCATGGAATGGGCAAAGAGCTTTAGTGGTATCGATGGTGGAAATGTCAATGCAGAGTATTGGATCGTAGGCATAGAGTTTGCGACGGGGGGAAGAGGAGAATGTGAGTTTATTAAAATGTGTAAAGAGCCTCCATTTGCTGAAGTAGAGAAATTTTGTGAAGGGTTTGAGTTGGGCCCTGGATATAAAACTAATACCAAAATGCATACATTTTGTGGATTACTTGAAGAGTGTAAAACCAACCCTGACATTTTAAATGATTGCTGCGAAAAGAAAAGGAAAGAGATACAAAACATTAACAATCAATCCGAAAATAAGTGTTATAAAAAGCAGTATTTTAATAAAGAAGGTAATTTTTTTAAATTTAACCTTTTTCCAATACCAATGCCTAGTGAAAAAGAAGAAGCTGGTTGGCAGCATTATTTGGAAAAGGGAATTTGCTTAACGTATATTACCGGTTTAAAGTGTGGTCAATACAAACAGTTAATGAGGGAACAAAGAATTCCTGTTCTGTTTAAAAAACTAATTGAAAATAATAGTCAAACACATTTAAAAATCATAATTGCCTCTTTCGCAGAAATAGAATATTTTGACACGTGGCTTGAAAATATAATGAAAAATTTTTGTATTCAAGAATGTAAAAAAGTAGATTTCAAAGTTGATAATTACCCAGAAAATTATAGATGTTGTACTTTCAAATTTAATGGCAAACAAATAACATTTTTTTTAATTTATTCTTTTTCCTCCCCATCTTTTAAGTATAAAGAGAATGTAAACTTTATACTTGAATGCACCAAATCTGCCGAAGATGCACTTAAGGATCCCCGAATAAAGCGGTTATTGGATTTATTAAGAAGGTTGTTTTTCAAAAGCTGTCACCCATAAATATAGCCATACACTAGGAATAATTTCTTCCTACGATTCCCCTACAATGGACTCCAAAAAAGGAGCTTTTATGGGATCGTTATCCATTTATAACAACATGCACCAATACGCATTATCGCTGATGCAAATCCTTCCGTTTGAGATGCGCTCACATTTGTGTTTTAGATTGGCGTGTCGGTATGGCAAATCTGAATTAATAGAAAGAATCCTCAAAGAGCATCCCAAAGCCATTACCGCTCAAAACCACTATGGACTTAGGGTTGCCGCGCGCTATGGGCATAAAGAAGCCATGCGGGTACTGCTCTCTTCTTCGCAGTGTGATCCCAATGCCAACTACGGGCATGCTTTGCGTTTAAGTGTGCGACATGGGTACCCAGAGATATTTGAACAACTCCTCAGCCATCCAAAAACAGCCATCCTTCCTTATGCTTTGGCACTCGTCGATGAAGCTTACCGCCATCATAGAATGTGGCTGATAAAACGTATCAATGGCTTGTTAAACACAGGCTTCTCGCTTAAGCATTTCACGAAGCCTCAAGAGCCCCTTAAAATACACGTACCTCTTTGTCCACTTCCATGGGAAAGTTCGCCTCAAGAGGTGGATGATTTCTTTCGAACGATGGCTTTAGCGCTTGATGAACATGAGATTGACGATTGGCGTAGCATCACTGAAGACGAGCTGGCATTTCAGCACTTTGGCTTAGCCCTTTGGATACGTAATACCTATTTTTTTACGGACGATCCTGAGAAAAAAAGTCTGTTTGCTACGGTAGATAAGCTGCTTTATAGGCTTTACATGGATTGTGTTATGAACCATTGGCTCACAACGCCCCATTTTAGTATGGATGAGGATGGCGCTTCGAATATGATGGTCTATATGTTTGTACAATGGTTACGCGCTACACCTATTCAAGGAAAGCCTCCCCTTTACAATGCGTTGCTGATAGAGAGTAATTGTAAGGATACAGTATCTTTGATAGGAACGCGATGGTCTATAAGCCATAATACACATTTTGGTTGGATAGCCAAAAGAGGCAGAAAATATCTTTTTTTAGGCTCCGATATGAAACACTTTCATCGCTACGAAGATCAATGGGTAGCTGTTACCCAAAATCTGAGGCGCTATGAGTTTTGCGTGTTAGAGAGCATGGTATTTGAAAAAGAGGAAGAGACCAACGTATGCGTGATATAAACGAAAAAAAGAATGAATCAGAGGTGATTGAATATTATCTTGAAGCCCTTAATGCGCTTCAAGACTCGCTGAGTAAAACCGCCCCTTCGGCACGGATGCACTATATGCTAGCAAAAGCGTTCAAACGGTGCAAAGAGGCGTTGTATGCACTAGAGTGAGTATGCTACTCACAGTGTTTCGAAGTAGGCATCCCATACGCGTTGTTTATTCTGTTCTGGGCTATCATCAAGATTGATAATCTGACTGTTAAAAAGGGACACATAAATTTCTTGCTCTATACACTCATTGATCTGATTTAAAAATTTAAGAAGCGCGTACGATTCAGAAGGCTCTGAAACTTCTGTATGCAAGGAGGAATCTATGGCGTGTGTTAGATGTGTGCACATTTTAGTTTCACCATTCGTTAAACGAGCATACACTGTTGGATTGGCATAGGCAAACACTGTATTGCGACAGAGTTTTACGGTTGTGTTAGGCATATACGCTTGAAACATCGCTTCACAATAGGCGATCTGCCCCTCTTTGGCTTCTGATTTCATGTCCCATAATGAGGTCACGTTTATTGTGGGGTATGTGTCACGAAGGGTTTTAGAAAGAGTCTCTTTCCAAGCACAAAACGATGATTTTTCATACTGGGCTTGGGAGGTTAGATAAACAACGTTGTAGTCAAGATGTCCTAAATAAGGGATCTGCTCTTTAGAAGAAGCGTTGTGTGAAAAATGCATCATGCCCCTATCTGGGTGTGAAGGCTCCAAGACACGCTCGATAGTTTTAATTTCATTCCTATACATCTCCGGACCCTCCTTACCTATTAAACGCACCTGATCATCGCCCATCTCACAATAGATCCCTATAAGATCCATTTCGCGGGTGTTATTGATACGAACTCTGCTACCAATCATCTGCACCAAGTCTTCTTCTATGCTTGTCTTAGGAACAGCAGGGGCTTTAGGCATATTTTGAGCTGTCAAAAAAGGAGTGAGCATGGGATGGCTAATATTCCACGGATAAGAACACAATGTCGAAGTATGCTGATGATGCACCAATAACAGTGCGATGGATTCTAGTGTTTGAATGGGGAGCTGATGGAGTGTGCTGGAATGGGTACTTTGGCACATAGGTACAAAACACGACATGGTTCTTAAGAATTGCTTAAAGTCA
>SAAR01000570.1 GCA_009916335.1 Erysipelotrichia bacterium
AGACATCATTTGTCCAATAAAATACGTCCCCTTTTCCAATATGAGGATGATGCATTTGATGAGGTATTTGTTGTAATTGATGAACATATTTTGATCGCATGTTATAAGCATTTTTTAAAGCTCGTAATAGCTCGGATTTTCTAATTGCTCCTGTCTGCTCTACAGCCTCTTCCAAAAAGTAGCTATCTTTTACATGATTCATTACAAAATCTACAAATCGTTTTTGCAGTTTTTGGTGACTCGATTGCAGTAAAATTTGTTTTATATTTTCGGCTATACTGCTTTCTACATTACAGAATTCGGCTTCTAATCGTTTTGCTATTGATTGATCATAATCTTCCCATATAGGTTGATAACCATCAAAGGATTGGCTAAGTGCCTCCAAACTATATATCATCATTGAGTATGCCAAATCTAAATTATAATTAATTGACTGTAAAGAATTTATGAAATTTTCCATGCAATTCATTACAACTTCGTAGGTTTTTCGCGGAAGACCAATAGTATGATTTACTAATTTTATAAACTCAGCAACCTCTTCCTGCTTACCATTAATTTTAGGTTCAAAAAAACGAGTAGTAAATTTAGAAGGCAGAAAATTATCATTTGATGTTTTAGGTACTTCTCGACAATTAACATCTACTTTATCTCTGTCAATATTAAAATAAGCTTTAAGCCCAAATATACATAACAGTTGAAACTGATGAACTATCTCTGGATCTCCTACTCTAATTAAAAGGTCATCTTTTTCTATTTGATTCACATAACTTATAACATAAGGAGTAACATTAGAGGACGAAAAGAGTACTGGCTCAATTGTCGCAACGCAAGTTGTAATCGGTGCAATCCACGAATAATTTGAATACGTTATACCTTTACCTGGATGTCGTTCTCGATCATCACTAGTAAAAAATTTTCCAGATATAATCTGTAGCATGTCATCTACCTCACTATCTCTATTAAATTAACATAAATATCTACATGTAAGGATATTTCATGGCTGCAATCCCTATTTGAAATAGGACTTCTTAGATCTCTTGTGCATAAAGCTCAATCGCAAGTCGAACATTTTTCCATAAGTCTTTATAAATAGCTAGTCTTTTTTATTTTCCTTAAAGCTATCTAGTTTACTTATTCAGAAGACAATATTTCATTTTTCATAACAAATTAATTATAACATAGTGCAGTGAAAAAATTACAAAAAGTGCCAATCAAAGCGAAAACTCCTCCACTTCAACCAGCACCCCTTCTATTCACTATAAACTTACACCAATCATAAAATCTCCCTAAACATATTTCTTTCCCCGATATTAGTCGGCTAGCTGGATCTCTCCACCAACTCCACTTATAAAAATAATTTATATTATTTGTCTACCTTATATTCATCTACAAGAAAGATATTATTCAAGGTGCAAAATGAGAAAGTATTTGATAATCCTTCATCAACCTCTTTTTTATTGCATTATATTCAGACTCCGTAATCAACTTACGAGCCAGGAGCTGTTTCAGCATAGCCAACTGCATGCTATACCGGACTAAGTCCTTAGTCATAATAATTCCTCCTAGTTCTCAACTCACATATTCATTTCACGACTTTTACTGTTTCCTTTCCTTTCATCAACCTGGAGCTTACGCTTTTTAGTTTTAGGAATAGTTTCTTTATTGGTTAACATAGTCATATCAAAATTCTTATTCGCTTTAATGATATTTGCAATCTTTTGATCACTTAGGCCATCTTGTTTCATTTCTTGCATCATGGCTTTCATAACCTTAACTGGCGTATCCGTTTTAAAATCCAAGGTAGCCAATTCAGCATAATACGCAAATTGTTTGCTGTTGACAGCCCTTATATCCGGCTTATTTTCCATTATCTTAGCTCTTACAACTTCAATATCCGGAAGTCTGATTTCATTTTTCCGATTTAGATCATAGATACCATTATCCCTATAAATCCCTTGATATTTCATATGCGTATAAACGGCCTGCTGCAATTCTTTATTTATTGCATTTTTTTCTTCATTATATATAGGTAATCCTGATGGAATT
>SAAR01000101.1 GCA_009916335.1 Erysipelotrichia bacterium
ACTTCTATAAAACTGTTTCTAATATACAACTAAATAACTGTTTTTATTATTGAGACAACTCAAATATCTCATCAAAAAATTTCATAATTTATGACTTCTATAAAACTGTTTAAAAGGTTTGATTTTGGCAAAAAAGAAAAAACGCAATATAGGCAAAGTCTTTATACATAACAATCTTATTGAAGCACACTATACAAATTTGGGGTCATTAGAATCCAAACTATTGGTAGTCGTGGCTTTTTTCTTTCAACAACAACAAGCCAAACAAACAGTACAGACAAATTTTGTAAGTTTTGAACTTGATGACCTCGCTGACTATTTGAGAATTGAAAGAAACAACTTTCCCTATTTAAGAGAGCGCATAAGAAACATTCAAAGTGCTTTCATAAGTTATACAAATGAACATGAGCAGTGGGAGCAAGACATTCCTCTATTTGAGCCCCCAAAATATCACTTTCACAAAGATGGAGACAAAAAGCAATTTTATAAAGTTGATTTTCAGATCCATGAAAAATTAACACCCTACTTCTTAGATCTTGGCAAAAAAAGTGAGTCTCTTATTAAAACAAGAACGTTCACACAGATTGAGGGATCTACCCCTTTAGATTTTTCATCCAAATACACATTGCCACTATATCTATTAATGAAAAAAATTGAGAACCAGACTTTTAAAATGGTATCATATGAATTAGCTGAGTTACAAAGTATTGTCGGTAGTAAATATCCGACATGGCAAAAATTTAGAGATAATGTTTTAGAAATATCATTCAAAGAAATAAATATCATCAGCGAGATTTGGTGTGAATATACTCCTAAGACTGAGAAGCTTAGTGGAGAGCGTGGCAGACCTAAAGTAATTGGCGTAACTTTCAAAATGGGTATGAAAGAAGCGTATAAAAATAAAAAAGATGCTGCTAAACGAATTTTGAAATTTAAAAAGGATTTCAACCAGAATGAAGAGGAAAAGTAGCTTCTAAATCCCTGTTTTTAAAAACTATTTTTCTGTTCTTAATTCTACAAAGCTGTTTTTATTAGTTATTCACCCTATTCTTTAAATGTCCTAAATACCGCTTTTCATTAAATAAAACTTACAAGTTATTCACATGCAACAAATTATCTCTTTAGAAAGACTTTTTAGAAATCCTTCTAACTTTTTTTCACATAATATTTTAAGTTAAACATTCATCTTACTAAATTTAAAACATACTAATAGCCAACATTAATACTTTTTTATGGTAGTTATTTTATTCTTCTTTGCATTTATGCACGAATTATGCTAATATTTCTTAAATCGTGCAAATTATACACGGAAGGAACAAAAATGGACTATTTAAGTGTAAAAGATATTGCAACCAAGATTGGTTTAGATGAATCAAGCGTTAGAAGAAAAATTCATGCAAATGAAATTCCAGCTCTTAAAAAATCTAAATCCTTTTTTACTACAGAAAAAGCTCTTGAATATTTTAGTTTTATTGAAGAGCAAAAAAAAGCTCTATTAAAATTACAAAGAGAGCCCATCACAATTAGTGTGGTCAATCATAAAGGTGGCTGTTCTAAAACTACAACTGCTTATACTCTTGCTGGTACGCTAGTTTCACTTGGAAACAAAGTACTTGTCATTGACACAGATCCGCAAGGAAACTGCTCTCAAACAAGTTTGGAAGCAAATGTTTCAGAAGACGGAATTATCTTACCTTTTGAAAACACTATCAAAGACATTTTACTTGAGAAAAAACGTAATGGTAAGCTTTCACAAAATATAATCGATAAATCAATTCGCCCTTCTCTCTTTGGCTATGATATCATTCCTTGTGATCTTACGTTAAATGCGATTTTACAAGAAATTGAAACGTCATCTTTTAAAGAGGTACTATTAAAAGAATCAATTAAAGAATTTGAGAATAATTACGATTACATCGTAATAGACACGCCTCCTAATCTTGGTTTTTCTATGATAGCTCCACTTACAGCCAGTGATTATGTTATCTTAGTTACAACCCCTGACCCTTATAGTATTATTGGTATTGAGCAAACTATAGACGTAATTAATTCTGTAAAACGACAAAATTCAGTACTCTCAAACCCTAAAAAAACAGAGATTTTAGGAATTGTTATTAGTAGGGTAAAAGGTAGCACAAAAGTAGCAAAACACTTTATTGAGACTTTAACAGAATTCGCAAAATCTCTAAAAGTGAGAGTTTTTGAAGAAGTCATAGCAGAAAATATCAAAATTCCTGAGACTCAAGCACTTCAAAAAATGATTACTGAATATGATCCTCTATCCTTAACATCGTTGGCTTACTTTAACATCACACTTACTGTTGATGAAGTCGTTAAAAAAGCCCGCCTGAAAGCCAAATTATAAGGATTTTAAATGTCAGATTTTAAAAAAGCAATGGAAAAAAAAGGAACTCTCGTTGGAAATCGCCTTGCGAATTCTGATGAAGCCCTTGGAGTAAATTTTAAAGACTTAGATAACGTTATTTTAGCGGACATAAAAATCGACTCGCTTCGAGAAAATCCTCATCAGCCACGTACGTCTATGGACCAAGAAAAATTAGAAGAACTTAAAAACAGTATTTTAGAAAGAGATCTTTTACAGCCTATTATTGTGCGCCCTCTTCCTGAAAACCCAAAGCTTTTTCAGATCATTGCTGGACATAGACGTACTGCTGCTATGAAGTTATTAGGACGAAATAGTATTCCAGCACTTATTATGAAAAGTGATTCAAGAGATTTAAAAATCGACGCTCTTATTGAAAATATACAAAGAGTTGATCTTTCACCCCTTGATGAAGCGTTAGCAATTAAAGAGATAATTAGTGACTCTGGCATGAAACAGCAAGATGTCGCTAAGATGTTGGGTAAATCAAAAACTTATGTCTCACAAGCTCTCAAAATTGCTTCGATGTCGCCAGATGTCATTCAAAAAATTAAAGAGGGTAAATCTTTATCAGTGTCAATTCTTTCTGAGATTAGCTATATTGAAGATACCGCTTTACAAAATAAAGTTTTTGACAAAGTGTATGATAATAACCTTAGTAGGGAAGAGACCAGAAAACTCATAGCATTATCTCAATCACCAAAAGAAGAAAAAGTGAAAGAGAAAAAAGTAAATGAACCTTTTGAATATCGTAGAAACAAAAAAAATATCACTTTCAAATTAGATCTTACAAACATCGATGGAAAGAAAAAAGCAATTATTGAGTTAGAAGCACTTCTTTTGGATTTAAAAAGTAGTTTGTAGTTTCGCCAGCGAAACTTTTATTAAAAACAGTAAATTAGAAGCGACCAAAGCCTAGAAAATGTCGTTAGTGCGCTTCTAAAAAACTGTTTAAATATAATTGATTTGAGGCTTTTCTCATGTAGAATTCGTAAAATCTAACACTGCTCTAATTGAAAGTAGGGGAGGGCAATAAAACCTTTTATCCTCTTTTTGAAGGCGCTCTCTAAAATTTTGAACCTCACAATTTAAAATCATCTGATCTTTACCAACAATAGCGTTTAATGCTATCAAATCTTGTTGTAATAAGTGAATTGATGGATTACGCACTATTTTGCTAAGCAAGTAGGGTAGTGTGCCTTTAAATCGTTGCACATCCCATAGCGATGCAAGAAGCAATATGATTTCTAAAGCATCCTTGTTTACATGTAAAATATCGTGATACGGTTCATCAAAAAAACCTTTACTCATAGGATCAAAGAGGGGAGGGAGTTCATATAACGGTTTACTTGCTGCTTGCTTTTTAACGTTGATTAAATCAATCATTTGCTTAGCACAGTCATATCCAACAAAGAATACGCCTTTATCTTCTTTATTTTGTATCTTAGAGTACGAAAAGATGCAAAACCTATCTTTAAGCTCTCCACAACATCCAGTCTTTTTTTGTCCTGGTATTAGCTTGAGATAGGCTAGGGGAGTTAGGAAAAATTCAGCAATAATTTTTTCTTTTTTTTCACCATAGCAGTCGTTACCCCAAGAGAGTATTTGAGTATCTTTACATTCCATACTTTAAATCTTATATACATGCCTAGTATAAAAGCAGGAAAAAGAATAAATCCTGCAAGAAAAAGTGCTATCAGGAAAACAGCACCACTGGCCATATCTTGGCTACTTATACACCATCTAGGGCTAAAATCATCATTATGAAAAGATTTGAAGAAAATATTATAGCATGAGACTGTTATTAATTTATTTGAAAAACAAGCTTTTTTGCGAAATATTTTCAATTACAATGTTGATTTTCTGTTGATTATAGGTGTTGATTTTTTATAGGATAATCAACACCTAATTGTATTTAAAGTGCTTATTTCATCGGACTGATAAATATATAAAAACCCTTCGACCAAAACGGTGAAAAATAGAATTTTACTCAAAAGTTATGCTACGATTATGGCTTCAAGTGTGTTACCGACTTTACGGTTAGGATGTTATTTCGATCCTCTAAGGAATAATAGCCTCAAAAATGAGAGAGGTCATGTCACAGGCATGTGCGCTATCTTGCTAGCGCTGGTAAAACTAAATATTTTTCGCAAGCGGCATATACCAAAAGCAAATACAAGCTTTCAAAAAAATGTACACGATATTCAACATTTTTTAGCTATTGTTATCTTGTCAATATATTAATATAACATTAAAATATATTTTATAACAATATGTTAGTTATTAATTGTGTTTTTGTGTTATAATGCTTCTATGAATAATCTATTAAACCGTTTAAATAACTATTTTTATCTTGATGCCAAACTTAAAGAATTCTCCTCTGCCATCCTAAAAGGAGTTCCTCTTGGTATAAAGAGTCAATATCACATGCATCTTCTTAGTATATCTCAGATAGATTGCCTGGTGTTAGAGACCCATCAACAGGTATCTATTAATGCCCTACGAAAGCATCTCGACCTGTTTGATCAAGCACTGCATATGCCGTGTCTTCTTTATATCCCGCATATTAAACAATCTTTTCAACGTTTTTTATTGGAAAACCGTATTGCGTTTGCAACCAAAGATAGTCTCTATTTCCCTCAGCTTCTTATTCATCTGAAAGAGGGTAATGTCAAAGAATCGCGTCTTCATAAGAATAAAAGACTCTCTAAACTCGCTCAAATGATTTTGACATACTCGCTAGTAAAACAGATAAATACTATTGAAATCGATGTGTGTGCCCGTCAATTTAATGTCACAAAAATGAGTGCAGGGCGGTCATTAAATGAATTGCATGCCTTTGGCTTTATGACATTACAGAGCATGGCTCGTAAAAAAATCTATTCGCTTTCATCTACCATTGATTTAGATATGCTGCTTGGTGCTTGTAAGAGCCCGTTTGATGAAACATGCTATATCCGTCCGCAAGATATTCAATGGTTTGATTCACGGATGCCATCTTCGTATACGGCATTATCACATTATGCCAATATCGTTACCACGCAATCGTGTTATGCCATTGAAAAAGACCATTTCCAAACCATTGTAAAAAATCATCATATTAAAACATTTGATGAGCGCTATGATCATGACATGATTGCGCTGGAATTGTGGCATTTTAACCCTATGTTGATTCAGCAAAATTATGTCGATCCGCTTTCATTGTATCTAAACCTTAAGGATAAGATTGATCCTGAGGATACAAGAGTATTAGATGCGGTATCGACTTTAGAAGAAATGATTCAAGGATTACTACGTGATACAAGGTCTCACTAAATTTCAAACACATTTTCAAGATTTCTCAGATGATTATGTCATTATCGGTGGCCTTGCAACGGCACTTTTGATGGACGATTATGGTTTTTTAGCGCGTGCTACCAAAGATATTGATTTGGTGGTGATCGCAAAAGAGAATGAGGTATTTCTAAAACGTCTGCTTGAATTTATTAAGGTTGCAGGTTATCAGACCAAACAGCGAACCGATAATGATTCAAGACATAATTTGTTTCGTTTTTTAAACAGTGAGAATAAAGAGTACCCTGAACAAATTGAGCTTTTTGCGATACATGATCCTGATTCCGTGTTGCTTCAAGACCAATATATTATTCCGATAGAGACTCCGGAGTATTATCGTTATTTATCAGCTATTTTATTAGATTCTGAATATTATTCCCTGCTCATAGAGCAGACAACAATGGTTGACGGGTTGCATATCGCAACTTCTGAAGCATTGATCCTTCTTAAAATGCATGCCCACTTGAATCTAATAGAGAGTCCACATCATTACGATAACAAACATTTAAAAGATGTGATCAAGTTATCA
The DNA here is from genome assembly GCA_009916335.1 of Erysipelotrichia bacterium. The sequence continues at coordinate 6,246 of SAAR01000101.1, forward strand.
GCATTGCTGGAAGAAGACTCACGAGTTACACTTTTAGGTAGACCCAAAGAAGATTTTACACGGTTTATGCCATTATTAGAGCAAGAAGATCCCAAAAAAATCAAACAGATTTTAGCCAGTATGAATGTTCACAATTTAAATAAAGATGCTGTTCTTGGAATCCTGACATCTGTGTATCAGTGAAGTTGTGCATTTAAAATTAAGATATAGGTGAATGTTGATTTACTGCAATGTTTTTCTTTTGTTCATCAAAAAACCATGCTATAAAACTATCACTTCCTTTGATAATCCAAAAATCATTTTTGAAAATAAAGCTAATAGGAAATCTAAGGGTTTCAATACTTTTATGTTGTAGAACAATCGCCTTTTTTTTTGATTGTGGCAGATCTAAGTAAAAATCACATGGATTAATGAGCTCACCCTCATATTCAAAAAAATTGATATTTTGATAAGTGAGAATTTTGGCATTTTTGGAAACAACAAAAAAAATAAATAAAAAATAGTTTACATAAATAGAAAAAGTGCATAAAACAAGAAGACCAAAATCAAGCTTATGCAGATTATTGACATAATAAATCAGCAGTAAAAACCCTGGTGTTAATTTTAGCATAAATAACGAGAACGGTTGCGCATGCCAAATGGCAAAAATGTGTGACGGTAAGATCTTTGGTGCATTGATTGTCAGATTATTTTGGATGCCAATACCATTCGCATTATTGATAACATGTTGATGTTCTGGCATTATTTAAAACTTGCTTGAATAGTTTGTAGCATTTGCGTTTCGAGCTGGTGCAATGATGCTTTTAAAAAATTGATTTGATCATAATTTTTAGCGGTTGTGTAGATGCGTTGAAAAAGCTTCAGCATTTCATCGTTTTCATGCATGTTTTGATTTTCTTGTGGAACATGAGAATTGTTTTGAATACCAATACCTCCAGCATTGTTAATTACCTGATCTCTCATAGTAATTTCCCAAAATTTTTGCAAACCATCTTCCCCTTTTGATAAAGCTAAAATTTGTGCATATTTATCAATCGGTGGGACCTGCCTGCCCGTTTCCCAATTTGCTAATGTTGTTTTGGAAACTCCAATTTTTTCTGAGAGGTCTTGTTGAGAGAGACCTAAATCAGACCTCAATTTTTTGAGTGAAGATATAATATATTGTTCATTTTCCATTAAAAAACCCTTGACTGTACAAATAAATTAAACTATAATGTCAATATATTTATATAAAATGCATAGAAAATATAAATATATTGATTAAATGATATCAAAAAATTGATTTTAATTCAAGTTGAATAAAAGGTTGTTATCCATGAAAAAACAAAACCCGCTCATGTTTTTTGCAAAAACATCGAAAACATTGCAGTTGCAAATCATTAAAATAGTGATTGAAGCGTTTCATCAGAAAGAGATTGTCAAACCAATGGAAGAAGAGTTCTTGATACTTTTGCAAGAATGCTGCGAAGAGCTCAAACAAGCTCTCAAAGGCAAGGGGAAAGATCAAAACAAAGACATTGATCATATCACTCAAGTCGATAAATTGTGCCAGTTATCGATCAAAAACAAGAGAACCAAACCAAGCTACCAGGCTTCAAAATTACGTATGCGAAAAAATGAAGCCATCAAATTACGAAATGATGGCATGAGCTGGCGAGAAATGGAGAAACATTTCAAAATGGATCACACAACCATACAAAAGGAGATGAAAAAATGGCACTAAGAGCAGAGGAAACGGAATTTTTGAACCGCGCCGATCAGGTTTTGATGAAGAACCTGAATCACATGAAAGATCAATTCAACGCAATACTTGAGAATGCAAATCCTCAAGCATTGCTTGATATTGCTCAAAGTCTTCATGATACACAAAATCGTATGATTATTTATGAAGCGATTATGCTGATATCTATACTGATTGCTATTTGGTACTTTTATTACATATTCTCAGGCCGGTTTATTGACACTTTGCATGAAAAAATTTCAATACATTTGATCAAAAATTTCAATGAGAAGATATCTTTTCAAGAAGAGCGCTTGAAAAAACTCGAAACAATATACAAAATTCAATTTGATCTTGCGCAAGAGACGAATACATTACTTAAGCGGCAACATCAATACGCATCAAACACTTTGCATTCGATCAGTGAGTTTGAGCAAAAACTTGAAAAGCTTGCCCAAGAAAATATGCGGTTGCATGCCGAGCTTAGCAAAACACAAAATATTTTGCGTAAAAAAATCAAAAAGGAGGAGAACAATGCGGGGCAGTCACGCGAATATTTTGACAGAGATATGTAAGGTGATTTATGAGCCGGAACTCTCAAAAATTGAGCAAAAGAAAGAGGGCCTTCTTGCCAATGCGCATACAGTTGAGACTTATAAAAATATTTGGGATGAGATCATTCAATTTGTTTTGGTTGAATGCAAAATTAAAGATTTTCAAGCAATCGAATCACAACATATTGAAAGTTATTTTTCACAAAAACTTCAAACAGGCATCACAATTCAATACGCTGAATTAATTTCGAGCGCAATCGGAAAGCTTGAAATAGCCCTAAAAAAGCTCGCTCAAAAATTTCACAATCATCATAAATACGCGGAGTACGATTTTTCGATTCGATTTAAGCTACTCAAAGAGGCTAAAGAGGCAAATATGTTAAAAAAAGGATCGAAAGTCAAATATTATTCAAGAGCTTACGCAAATCCTTGTGCATTAATCAATGCTCTAACGCATCCTTTGTTCAGATTAGCCGCGACGATTCAATTTGAGGGTGGGGCTAGGGTAAGTGCAGTTGAAAAAATCTATCCATTGAGGCAAATTAAACCGCACAAGCTAATCGATAATAAGCTGACCAATATCGAAATTGTCAAAGAATCGCCAAAGCATGTTTTTGTGAAACAATTGCAAGGCATTCAACCTGATTTTTACACAAAAGAAAAAGTGGGGTATTTGCTGACAGTTGAAAAGGGCGGGAAACCGGGTCTTGTACGGATTTCAATCGATACATATGAGTTATTAGAGATGTACTTAGAAGAAAATGGATCGTTTGAAATCGCTTATGATGCGTATATTGACGCTTTGAAAGAGGCTGCCGAAAAAACGCATCAAACGTATAACGGAAGTCATGGTCTGCGTTGGAATTACGCACAAAATAGAATTGTTGAACTTCAAGAATACGGCTATTCATATGCTCAGTCTGAGCAAATTGTAAGCTGGGAGATGAAACATAATCGCGCATCCATAACACAACATTACATAGGACATTAGGAGAGAAAATGGCAGAAAAAGTTAAAAAAATCGTCGTGCCTAAAAACAAAAAAATCTCAGATTTTTATATAAAAACGCTTGAGAATGAGCATCAGATGGCACTTGAACTTAAAACAGTAGATTTTATTGATGAATTTTTTGATTTGTATGGACAGAGGGAAGGTAAAGAGCTTTACTATGAAGCCTATTATTTACTAAGAAAAGGCTTCTTTCCAAGAAAATATATCTATTTTGTTCTTTATAACCGTTTTAAACGAGTGTTTCGAAAACAAAACATTCAGCAGTTGCAAGGACTAGAAGGTTTTTTTGCAAAATCAACACTCAATAGTGCTGTAGCTGCGTTTTGTAAAAATAAACCGTATGAAGATAGCCCATATTCGAGATGTTATCGACAAGAAAGATGGAGTAGGATAATAAAATACAGAATTATCCAATTCCTTGGGAAAATATTTCAAAAATAAGAAAATCTTTTAGTTTTTTCAATATGATTTAAAATGTGGCTAAGAAAGTAGATAATCCGTTTGAGTAAATTGAAAGGTTTGCGTAAGAAAATGAACGCTCGAACCGGGCAATCCGAGCGTTCATTTTTAAAAAAGTTAAGTTGTTCTACACAAAAAGGAGGTTTTTGTCTTGGTAGTGAAAGTATATGATATTGATCTAAACAGATTTCAAATGCTTTGTGAATCAATAGTAAATTTTAAACAGCTTTTTTCATCAACCTCCTAAACTCATCCACAACACTTTCTAAGATAATTTGGCGTTGCATATCATCTTCATGGTACTTTGTATAGCTAAATTCAGGATGTATCTCTTGATAAAGCCTCCTGGCAATCTCTTTTCCTAAAATACGATTCAGCGCTGCTTCATATCGTCTATTGATAGGTTTTAAAATGAAAGCATACATCATAAGAATTACTATCATCCCAACAAAGGGTAATATGAAATCACTCATCTTGATTCTCCTTTGAAGGGTGTTTTTCATATATTTTGGCTCGCAACGTGTCAAAGTCCTCCAAAGGATGTGGCTCTTTTTTTATCTCTTGTGTTAATCCGCTCTTCTATAATCTTAGCAATTTCCATATCCTCTAAATGCTCCTCAATAGCTTTAAGTCTGTAAAACTCATTGATGGGTAAAAGAACCACTTGAGGCTCTTTGTTTTCATACAGA
>SAAR01000571.1 GCA_009916335.1 Erysipelotrichia bacterium
TGCGTGGATATTGCTCATTTTTTATATCTCCTTCTTATTTAAGTACACCTTTAACATAATGCTTGTAGTATACTTTTGGCATCTTATCTTCTTTCATCGCAGCTGTATGCTCAGATAAATAGAATCCTTGCCATTTCATCATGCTACGATCGTGATAGTTGCGGATTTCTTCAAACTGACTGTATGACCTATCTACTCTCGGCATATGTTTCCCCTTGTACAAAAATAGTGTTAGTTTATTCAACTAACACTATCATAGTATATTTTTTTGTTTTGGTCAAGTTTTAACTTATTTTTGCAAACAAAAAACCTTGCGGACGGTTGTCTACAAGGTTTTAAACTTTTTGAAAATTATGGTTTGGGTCTATTCTACATATCACAAAATATCCGTCATCATTATAATAACCAAATATCCTGAATTTCGTATTTTTTTTACCAAAATGAAACACATCTCGATTTTTTCCATTGACAACTTCTTTAAAACTAGGTTTCCCTTTTGTTTTTAAAAACAAACTTTCTACACTAGTTATAGAAAGTTGTTTACCGACGGTCTCATCTAAGAAAGTATGGAACGTCTTGTTAGATTCTTTTTTTAACTTTTTGAAGTCGTAATCATTAAACAAATTTCCAGTTATAGCTATTTTGAATCTGAGTTCATCTTTGCTAAGTTTCGTTCCATTTTTTTCTTTGGAAACATTATTGGTTAACTGCTTAGGCAAAATTAATCTCCGCTATAAATAGACAAATAAAACTCTCTCATATCAGTGTCAGATATTATTTCGTTACACCTATCGCCTTCTTCTGCTTTAGCTTTTCTTCTAGCCTTTATCCATGGGTCTTCAACATGAGTTTGGGCTTCTAAAGCATTAGCTGACATATCTCCGTATGTCAGCCACACTGATTCTAGTAGATCATCAACCTTTTCGTCTTGTATATCTGGAGCTTTTTCTAATTTCGGAATATCGTTCCAGCCAAAATCTCTATATTTATTATAGAGTTCACTCGAAACTGGACCATGAGCCCACGCTTCAAATGTCGTGTCGTTAATTACAGGGCGATTTAATAATGCATGACCCCAAGCTTGGACATAATATGTAAGCTTTTGCAATTTTTTAGGTGTCATATTTTCCTTAGCTAGAAACCAATCTGCTATTTCAAAAATTGAATAATTCATCGCTACCCTCCTTTGAAACTTTCGTTGTACTTATCTATTCTACCAGTTTTTATCAAAAAATGTGTACTTTTCGCAACGTTTTTCGTTATTTTTGATATTTTTTTATCGTTTTTAAGAATAAAATACGGCATTTAAATACTAAAAAAAGCCCTACAATCGCAAGACTGTAAGGCTTTTTTACTCTCATATTCAAAAATTCAATACTTGACCAGCATAAATTAAATTAGGATTACTAATCCCATTAGCTGAAACAAGACGCTCAACTGTTGTCCCAAACTGTGCTGCAATACCACTCAACGTGTCACCATACTCAACCACACAATAGCCTGATGTGGCTACCGATTGACTGCCTACAACATTTAATGTTTGACCTGAGTAAATCATATCAGGATTGCTTAAAGTGTTAATACGTGCCAATTCTTGCCATGTAGTGCCATAATTAGCCGCAATGCCACTTAAGTTTTCGCCATATTGAACTACATGAATTTGATTTCCTGTTTCTGGGACACTTGGTCCACTAGTTGATGCGTCCAAAGTCTCAACATCATAGAAACTCAACCAACTCATGATACCATCAAGCAGAACCTTATCGCCTGATTTCTCAATAATTTGGTAAGATGTTCCTTTGACCCAATCTGGGATAGCTTCACCCGTCGCATAAGTTTGAGCGCTGAAATTGACTTTTACGGTCATACCAACTTCTTTAGCGCTGCCTTTGACTTTATCAGCCTCTTTACCTGCATCAATAGCAGGTGTTTCAGTGTTTGGTTTGCTAGGATTTCCGTTTTTATACCCATTATCAGTAATGCCGGTTAAATCAATGTTCCCGTCAAGTCCACCTTCTACATAAGTAGATGTAAACTG
>SAAR01000572.1 GCA_009916335.1 Erysipelotrichia bacterium
GGTATGGTCGCAACGTTGCTTATTACATGGCTTGGAGGTAACATCTAAATGAATTATAAAGAAAATAAGCACTATGCCAATGAATACGGTGTGGAACTTAACGAATACTTGAAACATAATTTTAACTACGAAGAGCTTACAGGTTGGTATACAATGCAGGTATTGAAGTATCTAGTAAGAGCTGGAAAGAAAGAGGGTGAGAGCTACGACAAAGACCGTAACAAGGCCTTAGACTATGCCAAAGAACTTGCTAACTTAAGTAACGAGAATGAGCTTACAGAGTATACTACTGATGACATTATGGGCTTTATACAAGAACTAGCTGATGATTTTGAACGCTGGGAAGGAATAAAATAATTAAAAATAGTTTATGCTTGACAGTATGAACTTTTTTTGTTATTATAGTCTTATAGAAATAAAGGAGAGCAAAACAATGATAGTATTAACAACTTTAAAACAACAAATCGTAGACGAATATGGAATTAACACAACGTTCACAGAAGAACAAATGAAAGATAAAGAATTTAGAAGAAAATGGACAATGTATTTATTAACCATTCAATACGATATGCCAGGTTTTCTGATACCAGAAGAAGATATACAAGAAGAAGCGGACCTAATTTTTGGTTAAAAAAATAAAGTTAATGTTTGACAGCATTGACTTTTTTTGATACAATGATATTATAGAAATTAAGGAGAGCAATAATGGAAAAATACAACGTTAAATTGATGAACAATAAAAAAGGATATTTAAACTCTTTTAAAAACGAGATAGGGGAAAAGTTCCTCTTCCTAGGGTTTAAAGAAGAAAGAAACAACTTCAAGTCAGAGTTTACAAAAGAAGAAATTAAAGCGATTGACGAAAGATACTTGAACTTTATTGAAGAGGTTTAGAATTTATTCTTGACAAACATAAAATAATTTGATACTATTGTCTTATAGAAATGAGGTTAAATAATGGCAATGCGAAAGGATAGGGAAATAGTAGCTTATAACCCTATAACGGAAGAAGAGCTACACTTTAGCTGTAAGGCTCAATGTGCTAAGTATTTTGGACTTAAAGCAAGCACAGTCGTCAAGTGGTTTGATATCGGTAGACCTATAGTTGAACTGCTAAGAGAGCAAGATAATAAGCAAATGGCAATTGAAAAGCAAGACAAGCTAAAAGGCTTTGAATTATTTACGATAAAGGAGTGGTTAGATTATGTGTAAGAAACGAAAATACACAAAAATGGGCGCTTTATATTCAATAGCAAATGCCCAGCATACTAAAAAGAGCAAGAAAAATAAATATGATAAGATACCAGTAAGAGCTTATTACTGCAAATGGTGCTCATGTTATCACTTATCAAGTCAGCAAAGGCTAAACATCAAGACAGGAGTAATTGGATAATGAAAGATGAATTTACATACTATACAGTAACTTGGATATGGGAAAAAGAAATTAAATCACGTAAGTTTTATAGCAAACATGAAGCAAAAAAGTGGTTTGATACAGTAGAGAGTTCATTTCCAACACTTAAAAAACATACTGAAATCATAGAGGTTATAGCATAATGACAAACGAAGAATTATACGAAAGAATCACTAACTCACTAAAAGAGCAAGGTGTCGGAATAAGTCAGTTTGAATCAAAAGTTAAATTCGAAACAGGGAAATATCCTAACTTAAAAATGACTAAATCACGTTTGAGTTTACCGAATACCGTATCATTCCCTTATCTTACTATGTTTTTTAATGATGATGAAATGCACGAAATTACACTTAAAAAAATTGATAGCATAGGAGATAACGGAGAAGCGTTTGACTTATTAGATGAGATATTATCAAACTTAGAGCCAAGCAAAGACTATCTGTATAAGCAACGATTAAAGCGTAAAATGCAAAGAGAGGTAATTAAATGAAATTCAGATTATTTGTAAAACTTTTAGACTTTATGCCAGATAGAACATGTCTATATTCAAGAGGAGAACTAATCGGAGACTATGATTCTAATTGGTTTTATAGTAGTGATAGAGAAGTCGAAAATATG
>SAAR01000102.1 GCA_009916335.1 Erysipelotrichia bacterium
TAGAGCAGTGCTTGCCCCCGATGGCAGATATGTTGGAGAAAAATAAACACTATTTATGTGATGATACTTGTAGCGCTTTGATAGGCTTACAGAACAAAGCGTTTAGATATAAGTATACATACAAGGAAATAAATTGAAATTTTTTTTGATACTTCTAATATTTCTCACTTCATTATCGTTTGCAGACTCTTTTGCTCAATCTAAAACTATCCTCAAGGAAATCTACAAAGACCATCGAATAACCTTCTACTGTAGTTGTAACTATTCGTATGAAAATAAAGATAATATGATTGATAGGTCAAGCTGTGGATATGAACCTAGAATTGCAATCACAAAAAAAGGTAATCCTAACGAAAGAACTACTCGCATAGAATGGGAACATGTAATGCCTGCTGAAAACTTTGGTAAACATCTACCTTGTTGGCGTGAAGGTGGCAGAAAAGCTTGTCAGAAAGACCCTGTATTTCAAAAGATGGAAGCAGATATGATGAATCTTGTGCCTGCCGTTGGAGAACTCAATGGAGACCGTTCTAACTACCGTTATGGAGCCAATGAGCCAAAGATAGGACAATACGGTCAATGTAACTTTGAAGTTGATTTTGAAGCCAATAGAGCCTATGTAAGACCTGAGATAAGAGGCGATATTGCACGCATCTACTTTTATATGAGTGAGAAGTATAATATCAATCTTTCAAAGCAAGAAAAACAGATGATGGAAGCATGGGATAAATTAGACCCAATAGATGAATGGGAGAAAGAGCGTATTCAGCGTATTAAAAAACATCAATAAAGACACAAAGGATTTACATGTATAAATTGATTAGCAAGGCTATCCTCTTAGTGCTTGCGGTTGGCATAATGAGCATTGGAGCTATTGCAGATAGTAGTAACCCTCCAGTGAAGAAAAGCAAAACAGGCATTTGCCATCCTCAAGGTGGTACTTATTATGGACAGACTAAGAACTTTACACCTTATCAAAGTATGGATGAGTGTATCAAGAGTGGTGGAAGACCCCCAAAGAAGTAAGCCGCATAAGAACAATATAAGACAGTATACGAGGTAATAAAATGAGAAATATGTTTTTAATCTTAACAATAGTCGTTTCATTCCATATATCTTCATATGCTTTTGTGGCAGGGGGGACTAACTTTGATATATTTGGATACCCAAGTCATAAATGCAATAAACCTTATTCCAAACCGTTTAAGCCTTACTCTTTTAATAGTCAATGGGAAGTTGATGCATACAACAATCAAGTTCGACAATACAACTATGAAATTCAAGAATTCGTACAATGCATTGAAACATATGTAGATTCAGCTAAAAACGATATTGAAAGAATTACTGAGGAAGCAAATAAAGCAATACGAGAAACACAGTATTAGTTAGTAAAGGCTCAATTCAGGTCTTTTACCACAACAAAAATTAAACACTAGATATTGGTTTTTGTGGTATTTACTATGGACAGACTAAGAACTTTACACCATATCAAAGCATGGATGAGTGTTTCAAGAGGGGTGGAAGACCCCCGAAGAAGTAAAAGCAACAACAAAGGTTTGTAGATGTAGTTGCTCGTAAATTATTATAGTTATAGGACTTTTAATGGAACAAAAATCTGACTTTAAATTGAATAACTACATTGATAAACTAGTTGAAACTCAGCAAGAACATCATTTGAACAGAGAAGCTGAGCTAAAAATTCAAATGATATATTTAGTAATAGCATTGGTTTCAGGGGCCATTGTTTCAATTGTACTTTATTATAATCCATATGTTTTGAAAGAGCTTTTAACGCTACTTGGTTTACTTGTAGTAGGCCATTTTATAATCAATCGCTATTTTATCAAGCGTTCAGAAGAAATGATTCGTAAAGCAATGTTAAACAAGAATGGTATAGTTATATCTCACAGAGTAATTCAAAGAAATAATCTTTCATACCAAACTTGGTATTTTATTGGGCTAGTTTGTTTTATGCTTATGTTGTTAAAAGGCAAAGGGGGAATATTAGCTATAGACTACGAATATAATCTCAACTCCGCCATCTTTGCCTTGCCGATACTTTTGTTTGTAATGTATTTTGTCAACAAAAAGCAGAAAGAAAATGATGATATTTTAAACTATATAGGAAGCACAGCACATATAAAAAGAGAGAAAGATAAAGCTATATATTTTGAGCACACATTAGAAGATGATACAATTCACTATAGTTCTCCTGAGTTTAATGATTATTGTCGTGATGAAGAGGATAATGAATAAAATAAGACTAGAAAGATACATTTGATAGTCACACGATATAGATGACTTTGAAAAACTACTAAAAAATCTCTATTTTAAAGTATTTGGATTAGCGCAAGCATCAGGATTTGGAATTTATTTAGCTTCAACAACCGCACTTGGCTTTTTAACACATGCTGTTGGGATTACATTACCCTTTGCAGTCTATACAGGGCTTAGTAGTACGATAGCTTTTATTATTGGACCTGCAGGTTGGTTGGCAGCAGGTGAATTTGTCTCATGGAAACTCACAAGTGCTGAATGGAAAAAAATCATTCCTGCCTTAATTTATATTATTTCTGTAAATTCAAGAAAAGAGAATAGTCTGTTATAATTTAATATTTTTTAAAGACTTGAAAAAGTAGATAAAATTTTTCATTAAAATAATGCTGTAAATGCTGTAAAATAGACATAAACTATCAAATATAGTATATTCCTCTTACAGAAAATAAGTTCTGCAAATCTGCAAAAAGCTGTCTTGCTGCTTCCAATGCAATCGGAAGCAGTATCATATTACAGCATTACAGCACATTTATTATTGCTCCCGGCAATATCTTTTTATAGCATCATGCAAAGTTATCATTGCAAAGTTTTTTTCTAATCCTATCAATGCTTTTGCATTGGCATTTTGCTTAAAAGCTTTTTTAGTTTTATATACAACATACCAATATACTATCGTTTTTGGTAGAAAATTTCTTTTAAGTAAAAAAACTGTTTCGTAAAAAATAATTTTACCCCCACTCTCTTTAGATGTGTCGTAAAAATCAAAAATAAACTTTTTTGTTTCAGTGTCTAAAGCAACGCCTTTTACACGTAAATTTTCGATGTGTATTTTTGGCAGCCAATCACTGTTATCATATTTCTTATCACTATAGCCCATAATATAGCCCTTCTTTAATTTCAATCTTTTTTTGCTGAAGCAAAATTGTTTCCACTTTAAAAAATTCAGCTCCATGTAAACGCATATTTGCGCACAAGTTTTTCTTTGGCATACCGCCATGTTTTTCATTATATTTCTGAATATTTAAATAACATTTTTCCTCAAGGGTAAGTCTCCCTTTTGATGTACGAGCAATATCCAAAATATAATTGAAATGATTGATGCGCAAATATTCAATAACACCTATTGCTTTTACCATCGTTTCTGTATCGATTTCTTCGATAAAAGTATTGTGCATACAATGTATTGCGATATGAATAATGACTGCAATACGCGTTGTAATTTTCAGCAATCGCACAGTTAGTCCAGCTCTGTCATCATTGTTGAGAATTTGAGCCGTTCGAATCTGATTAATATCACGCAAAAAATCCGTATAGGCAAGTATTGCATCTTTAGAGAAGTAAAAATGTTTATGCTTTGCATATTCATGGTAACAACGAGCAAATTTTTCAAAATATTCTTTCGTCTTTAAATCAATTCCGCGTTGAATTTTTAAAGGTTTAGGCACATATCCCGTATAGAAAGTGCATAATGCACGATTCAAAAAACCATCCGCAACCAAATCAACTATCTGCTTATGTGTCAAGTTGCTATTGTTGATTGTAGATGCGAAAAATACGCCTAAGTTTTTGACATGAACAATTGATGTCTCAGTATTACGCAGCTTTTTGGTTGCAAAAAAACCGTTATCAAAAATTTTTTGCAGCGCGGTTAAATAAGATTTTTTATGGTCATCCTTTTCGCTCGATTTTAAGTATTTTCCAAACTCATCGAAAAATATATGCGGAGAGCTATTGTTTCTAAGGCTATCTTCAAGCCCTTCAGCTGTCGCATCATCTAAGAAAAAATCCAGAAAATGATTTGACTCCAGTTTTGAAATTTGCTGTTTAATGGCTAATTGCTTATCCTTCTCTTTGCAAGAATCTAAAACTTGCTTTAAAATTGCAATCTGTTCTTTTTGTGCTATTTTTTCAATTGCTTTATCGGCTTCTTGCCACAACAGAAAGTGTTTCCGCAAAAAACTAATAACACTTGATTTTCCTATCCCAGTTGGTTGAAAACATGCCGCATAAATAATGATTGAATCTTGTTCACTTTCATCTTGATTTAAAGCATATGTGGTAGCATATGAAAGCGAGGCAAGCACTGTCAATAATGCCACAACAATAGTATCTTTATCTACTTGTACAATAGAATCAGTGATATTCACTATTTTTTTGAATGCTTCAGGTAAATAAGATTCAATATTATTATCGCCATAACTTGAAGATAAATAGTCTTGTTCTTTCATAGATTTTCCTTTGTGTGTGATTTTTCTCCCCCTAAAAATGGGGGAGACTTTCTTCATTGTAGATAGTGTTGTGTGATAGATGGTCTTTCATGCTTCATCTCCCAGCTTACAATTTGTTCAGCCTGATGAAATGAATATCCACTTTCTTGCAACTCTACAATACGATTTTGTGCATAATTCCACCGTAACCCATGGCTAGCCTCATAACGTTGACACGTTTTTACAGCCGCAGCCTCAAGAGCCCTCAAATAAGTATTGTAATTGATTTTAAATGCACCGTTTTGATCAAGATAATCATTCAGCTCTTCATATGTTTTCATTGAAAGCCTCACTAGTCCTGGTTTACCACCTTTTTCGACCGTTAATAGAAATCCAGACTCTTTATGGGTATAAGGATCCGCTTTTACACCCTGAAGCTGCTCTACAAAAACATGCTTTGCTGATTCACTAACTATCGGTATTGAATTTAAATGATTATTGACTAGCTTTTCAGGCTTAATACGTTTCAGCCGATAAATATTTTCTACCGCACTGACACGAGCACCACTTTCAAATTGTATTTTTGCGGCCAACTTGTAAAATGGATTTACGAGTGCATCAATCAACCCCAGAGGATCTTTGTAGGCTCGCGTATAATGTTTTACACGAGAGCCTTTTCTAAGGATATTTGACTGTTTTGCATTTTGCAAAATTGTATGCCTTATTGAAAAATCATATTCAGCATACTTATCACTATTCTCGAACCTAGTGCCAAGCATTTTTAAGCCAACTTCAAGCTTCCCAATAGCGCTTGAAATCAATTCAGCTCTTTGAATCGAAATGCCTGTTTGTAATTTCATAGTCATATAGCGCTCTATATGTGTTGAATTCAAAGCTTGAATATCTTTGATTTTCTCCTCGTTAAAAAAATAATCAATGATTTCAATCCAGACTTCTCCGTACGTTTCAGTCGTTGAGGCATTTGCTATTCGACCTTCTTTTTTTTGATCGATTTTAGATAACTCTGGTTGAAAAATAACCTTGGCTATCTGTGAACACTGGTATTTTCTACTTCCACGCATTATTTTCTCCTTCTGATTTCCTTATTTTTTTTCGCAAAATATTATGACTTTTCATCAATTCTGCATGAAGCCTAGTATTTTCAGTTCTTACTTTGTCAAGATCATGCTGATACGCCTGAATTAACTGATATATATAGGCGGTAACTTGATGTTGATTTTCGATCAACTTACCTACTTCTTGGATCCTAGTTGTTTGCTGTTGTATACTGTTTTTGATTGTTTCGGAACAGTTTTCTGCAACAATCATTGCATCCTCGAAATCCTTGACAATTCGTGTGTAAACACTATTGTATATTCGTGAAAGAAATTTTCCAGAAAGTATTGAATAAACAAACAAGATTGTCATAAGGACAACAGCAACCATGAACATTTGAAAGTAAAGCATGCTATTTTGTAGATCTTGTAAATACTTTGAAATTTCAAAAAGCTTTTCAATACTTTTGTCATCTAGAAGACCATTAACTTGGTCTTCTAGAGAATTAAGATTTTTGAATAAAATTTGATCAATACGATTCAAAAATTCTGTTTCTTCAGTTTTTAGCGCCATTTTTTCATCTCCTTTGCAATCGTTGAATGGTCTATTTTCAGATAATTTTCAAGCTCTCTGAAACTCATACCATCTTTTTTCAATCTCAATATTTCTTCTTTTTTCATTCGTAACCTACTCGCTTGGTAATTTGGCTTTGTGCGCTTATTTTTTGCTGATAATTCTCTCAAACGATCCACATCAGCGATATTTTTGAGGCTTCCGCTTTGAGTTTTACCTTTTTTTGCAAGCGTTACTTTAAGCTCCTCGCAACACTCAATTAAGAAAATTAAGAACTCTTCTTCAATAGGCTTAGTGAGCTCTCTATTGTGAATAGCATTGATACATCCCCGAACAATTGCTAATTGCATCTGTTTTGTCCCTTTCGCAAAGAAATATAATGGTTTTTGTTTTGCCATATCAATCCACCAGAAACTTTGCAACTGAAGCAATTGAAAAAAGATATTTAGCTTTTTCACCACTTCCACTTCTTTTGAATTGCGGTATTTTTTTCAATTCATTGTGTTCAATACAACGATTAATTGTAGTGACACTCATGTTGAGTTCATGAGCTGTCTCACTTTTGTTCAAGGTACTTTTGTTATACTTCTCAAGAAGCAACTTCATGAGTTCTTGTTCCATTTTCGAATCCTTTTCGTTGAGTTATTATCAGTTAAGCTTAATGATGTGAAATGATAATTAAAGAGATGAATTAAATGGAAGAGAGCTTTGAATATAAATGTTCTATTAAAAATATATATTAATTTATTTTTGAGGTATTTATGAAAGTATTTTGTTGTGTAGAAATAATAGATGAAAGTATTGAAACAACATTGTTAGATCTTGTGAAAAACTACTTGCTAGCTGTTAATTCATTTATTAGCTTGAACGATGCAAAAACTTTAGAAGAATGTGAAAAAATTTTAAAACTTGAATTTAATCCTTATTGTTTGCAAACAGACTTATTTTCCAACTTAATACGAGAAATCATCAATACACTCTACGAGCAAACAATATCTTCCGATAGGGTAAAATTTGTGAAAAATTTGTTGAATTTTTTAAACCATTTCTTGTGGATACTTACGCTCTTTTGGAATTTCAAAATCACCCCACAAGTCATTTACTCTCTCAAGAAGATCGTGAAAAATTTTATGATGAATGTAAACAAAATATAGATCATGAAGTAAAATCATCTCTTTATATTCTTAACGAATCATTTCAAAACAATATTTCATTAGAATTCGATGATTCCTATTCGAATATACAGAAAAAAATTTTTATATTTAATACTATAAAGCTATTAAAGAGTTTCACAATTTTTAACAAGTTTTTTGAAGATGAATATTCGAAATGTATCAGTGACCTAAATTTTGCCACTAGGAAAAAATGTTTCAAATCTTTGCTAAAGAGATTAAACAAGTTAGCGCTGAATGAAATAGGATATCATCCACTGGTCGGAATTCATTATCCTCATATTGTGAATATCATATATTCTATTTACCTTATAAAACATAAAAGAGTATTGGTAGAACCCAGATTGAAGTCTTTAAAAGATTTACTAATGCAAAACAATAAAATGGGGCTTCAAAATATTCAATATGACATGGCAAAATTTAGTATGTTTGTACATAAAGACCAGATACCTTACTATGTCAGCCAATATTATTTTTCAAAAGTAGTAAATCTTGATTATAAAAAAAACCTTGATGAAATTAGAAAACTTTTTGCTTTTCTATTGTCTAAAGAACCCAAAAAACTTTTCAAAATTGAAAAAAATTTTGATAATGTTCCTGAGCCATGTAGCTTTCTATTTTACGATTATTTTTATATTAATGAAAATAATTTTTTACCAAAGGTTTGGCAACTTCAAAGTGAAGAACATCGTTTTGATAAATTTGAACATCTAATTAATGAAAATGATCACTGGGAAACTGATTTTGAATATTCTCATATTTCTAGGAAGAGGAGCATTAGAAAATCTGTGTCTCTCTGGTAGTATTTGAAATACAAAAGAATTTTTTTGTTGAATATAATGTACATTTTTTCAAAAGCTTGCATTTGCTTTTCGATCCTATATCGCTTGCCAAATCTATTTAGCCTTAACAACGCTTGCAAGATGAGCGCTCATGTCTTTGCAACATGACCTCTAATATTCTTGAGGCTTATTATCTTTAGAGGATAAAAATAATATCCTTACCTTTAAGCTGGTAACATGCTGATATGATGAAATCGTAGCATAAAATCTTTATACTTTTCTATTTATCACCGTTTTGGTTTATAAAAAGATTTAATCCTAAGAGCCCCTTAATTTAGTTATTTCGTTGTCTTTAAATTGTTGATTATCATAAAGAAAATCGACAGATATAATCAACAGAAAATCAACAATTTTTAAAGATCCTTCATTAAATTTACAGTAGCTTCAAATCTTTTATTAGGAATTAAATGAGCATAACGTAGTGTCATTTCTAATGTTTTGTGTCCTAATTGTTCTTTTATATTTAGAATATCAAGTCCTCCTTGAGCCAACCAGGATGCATGAGTATGTCTTAATGAGTGGAATGTAATTTTATATTGAGCGGACTTTTCCTTATTGCCAGGGCAAACAACTTCAATACATTTCATAAAATCATCGGGTACTTTAGTAATTTGCTTATTCATGATGTTCGAAAGAACAAATTGTGTTGTTTGATCAAGTTCACGAATTACTTCTTTTAATGGCTCAGCTATTGCTATATACCGAGAATTACCATCTTTGGTTTTTTTGAAATAAATTGTATTTTGCCTGAAATCAATATCATTCCAAGTTAATGATGTTACTTCACCAAATCTTGCACCAGTAAATAATGAAAACATTGTTAATTGGTAAGTTCGATTATTATCTAACTCTTTTAATAATTTTAGAAAATTTCTAGCTTCGTCTTGAGATAAAAATCGAATACGCTTATTGTCTATTTTTGGCATTTCAATTTTTGAAATTGGGTTTTCAATATTTTTGATTAGCTCATATTTTATTGCATAATTGAATATTCTTCTTACCAATTGGAGCATGTGTTTAATTGTTTGAGCAGCATAATCTTCATTGATTTTTTCATGTTTAAATTCTTCGATATCAAGTGGTTTTATTGTTTTAATGCTCATTAAACCTAGGGATGTTTCTAGATGTTTTCCATAAAGCCATTTGTCTTCTTTCCAGGATTTTTTATTATTTTCTGCCCATTTAATGTAATTATTGTATAAATCATTTAACGTTTGTCTTTTTTTTCTAGGTGTTTCTTTTTCTAAAGTCTCCCCTGTGGAAAGCTTATGTTTAACCTCTATTAATTTGTCATATGCGTCTTTGATAGTAAAATTACTTTGTTTTGTCTTTTTCCCAACTTTCTTTTTAACGGGTTGACCATTCTCATCCCGATAATTTATATAGTAAACTGTATCACCATTTTTTAGTTCATTAATCCACACACCAGAATATTTTCCACTAACTGATTTCAAGGCCATAACAACTCCAATTTTTACTACATTTTGACTACAACTTTGAGAAATTTAGCAAAATATTGATATATATTGACTTAAGATATTTTTGTTTAAATCCCTAAAATAGGCTATTAGATATATAAATATTAAAATTGAGAAATATTGAAAAATCAATAAAAAAAGACTTAGGATCTGGTGCCGAGAGGCATGGGAGTTCGAGTCTCTTTATCCGCACCATCCCTATTTTAGGGACTTTCAAATAAGAAATCAAAAATCATTCTTACTTCAAAAATCTTAAAAGTACACATTAGAGTACACATTATAAATCTGATGATATTTTTATTCATAAATCTTTAAAAAGTTTAATCAACTTATTGGATTCAAAATTAACCACTTTACTACTTTTCGGTTCAGCTCCGATTATTAGCACTAATTACATTTAATGCACATAACATCATTCTTATCGTAAAATATATTTCAAACGAATAGAGGCTAAAATATAAATGTCAAATTATGAAGAAAATAATCTTGCAAATTTATTTTTGGATATATCAAAAAAGTTATCTGAAAATTTTTTTGATTATATATACAATGATAAGCATAATAAATTGATTTCAGATATAGCGTGGAAAATTCATAAAACATTCGTTGATGAAAATTTAGATACAGAAAAAAATTATTTTGGTACTAATAATCCAGAATCTTTAATTGTTGATATTTTTCAATCTATGATAAAAGAAGGTGGCCACAATTATAGCTTTGATCTATCTTCTTTCCAAAACATACAACTTCTCCACAATGCATTAAATCAAATATCTGTACAGCTATTTAATCAAGATTATAATATTGCTACACCTCATGATTATTCTAACATTATCAATGACTACAAATCTCAACGTATAAATAATAATCAAAGAAACTTGAAATATCATGACTTTATAGACAAGCAATCCTCCGAAAATTACAAAAAACCTGTCAAGCGAAGCGCAGAAGTCGTCAGTTTTTAATGTAAGAAAGTTGCGAATTGAAACTTAAACCACCTCTGGATTTTGACTGCTTTGGTTTGAAGAT
>SAAR01000573.1 GCA_009916335.1 Erysipelotrichia bacterium
TCATACGCACCCATGTCTACTACATGAATAATGACACGACAACGTTCAATATGTTTTAAAAACTGATGTCCCATTCCCTTTCCTTGTGATGCCCCTTCAATCAAACCAGGTAAATCAGCCATTACAAAACTTCTTCCATCATTTACTTTTACTAGACCTAAATTAGGTTGAATCGTTGTAAAGTGATAATCAGCAATTTCTGGTTTAGCAGCAGAAACAACTGAAAGTAGTGTACTTTTCCCAACGGATGGAAAACCAACTAACCCAACATCTGCCAATACTTTTAATTCCACTTCTATCTCTTTTACTTCACCAGGGGCACCTTTTTCTGCATACTCTGGTGCGGTATTACGACTAGATTTAAAACGGAAATTTCCTCTACCACCTTTTCCACCTTCAACAATGATCGCCTTTTGTCCTTTTCTCGTTAAATCGGCAATAATATTCCCTGTGGCTAAATCACGAACAAGTGTTCCTAATGGCACTTTTACATAAGTATCTTCTCCACATGCACCATGCATCTTTTTCGTCTTACCATTGACTCCATTTGCTGCATTAATTTTACGATTATAACGTAAATCTAGCAATGTGCTTTTCCCTTCATCAACGATAAAAATGACACTTCCACCTTTTCCGCCATCGCCACCGCTAGGTCCTCCTAATGGTACATATTTTTCACGACGAAAGGAAACCATTCCATTCCCACCATCACCTGCTTTTACTTTTAATTTTACTCTATCAATAAATTGCATATTACTACTTCCTTTCTACATGAAAAACAAACTCCTCACAAGCTCTGTGAGGAGTTACTTTATTATGCTTGTGGATAAACAGAAACTTTTGTTTTCTTTTTACCCATACGTTCAAACTTAACAACACCGTTCACAGTAGCAAACAAAGTGTCATCTCCACCACGTCCAACATTAGTACCTGGGTGAATCTTAGTTCCACGCTGACGGTAAATGATTGATCCTGCATGAGCGAACTGTCCGTCTGCTAATTTTGCACCTAATCTTTTTGATTCTGAATCACGACCATTTTTAGTAGATCCAACTCCCTTTTTAGATGCGAAAAACTGAATATCTAATACAAATTTCATGTGGTTACACCTCTACTTTCATAAGTTTTATATACTTACCATACTTTTTTTCCATCGTAAGTAATTGTATATACATCGTTTTAAGAATGGTTTGAACATTTTCATTCATTACTTCTTTATTAACGATTTTCACATATGCCTCATTCACAATGAGATCACATGCATTTTCATATAATTCATTTAAAGTATTTAAGATTCCAAAAGTAATACAGGAAACACCAGCACAAACTAAATCTTGTCCATACTCACCACTATTAGCGTGATTTTTAACAGTAATTTCTTTAACCTGTTGCTTTTGCAATACTACTTCGACTTTAACCATGATTATCCTTCGATTGAATCAATAGTTAATTTAGTATAAGGCTGTCTATGACCTTGTTTACGGTGTGAACTTCCCTTATTAGCTTTGTATTTGTATACAGTGATTTTTTTAGCTTTTCCCTGTTTTTCAACAGTTGCACTAACTTTAGCACCTGCTACATATGGAGTTCCAACTTTCGTTGTTTTGTCAGAAACTAAAACAACGTTATCAAAAGTTACTTTATCACCTTCGTTAACATCTAATTTTTCAACGAAAATAGTAGCTCCTTCTTCAACTTTGATTTGTTTTCCACCTGTTTCAATAATTGCGTACATATATCGCACCTCCTTCTTTTCAACATAAGACTCGCCACATAAGGTGATGTTTCCATACTTAATACCTCATCATGAGCGGTTGTAAGTCACTAAAAGGACATACAACATAGATATAATACAGGAAATGGTTAGTCCAGTCAAGATTTTTTTGTTTTTTCACTTGTCTCCTGATTCTTAGGATTTTTATCTCTACTTTACATTATTATCTATTTGTCCTGTACCAGTAATTACACACTAGATAAGTATTTAAAGCTTCTTCACTTTTGAAATTCACTTCTCTATTCATCATATTTATA
>SAAR01000103.1 GCA_009916335.1 Erysipelotrichia bacterium
TCCTCTAAAAAGAAAACATTTTTCATACTATAAAAAGCAGGATTTTCAATATACTTTTCTTGCCCCTCTTTGATAAGCTCTTTTTTTCTCTCTTCAAACTTATCACTCGCAAACTTTAAAAATATAAGCCCTAAGACCACATGCTTATATTCAGATGGTTCGATTGAACCTCTTAATTTGTCACACGCTTGCCATAGTGTCTCTTCGATACTTTTGTTGTTTGCTTCTGTTTTTACTTTTGCCATTATAATTTTCCTAAAAATTTGCTGTGAATTTGTTTTATATCTATATAAATTTTATTTATTTCATTATGCATTTTCAATTCACTATTAAAGTTTAAAACTGTTTGCTTTTCTTGTTCTTTTGTTAGGATGGGAACACCTAGCTTTTTTATCTCCGCTGTTGCAATTTGGGGCATCGCTACACCTGACTGTAAAGTTAAGAGTATAGTTTGTCCTAAATTTGATTTGAGGAACATATATAAAGCTATTGATTTATCCTTATTGTTCTCTTTTAATCTTATCACTTGTACTGCTTGAGATGCAATCATCGTTTCGCTAGTTTCACCTACAATAGCAACTTTTCCAATAGTTCCTTTTGTGCTAAGAAGTATATCGTAAGGCTCTAGTTTATAAGTTTGAAGTCTTCTATACTGTGAACCTATTTGTTTGATTTTCCCACACTCCAAAAGAAATCCTGCTTTGTTAAAATCTGACGGGGAAACTTCATAAACCTCTTTTCCCTCTCCCTCATCTTTAAAGAGTTGCGATCTTCTTATATCTGCTATATCTTCTAATTTAACTAATTCAAAACTTTTTAGCTGTTGTTGTACTTCTACAATCTCTTTTGAGATGATATATCTATCAATAGCAAATGAGTAATTATTGTTTTTTATCTCATCTGGAGTTACAAGTCTTGAAATATTTTCTAACTCTTCTTTATTTTCATAAATCGATACTATCTTATCAACATCATTAAGTGTGAGTCTTCTTCCAATTCTATGTATGAAGCTTTCATGTTTTAGATTTAAGAAGTAAACATTTTTATCTTTTTTATGCTTGTTGATAATGATAAATGTAGTTTCTATTGAAGTAGCATTGTGTAGATTTGGTGGTAATTGTATTACCGATTCTAATAGGTTGTTTTCAATAAGGTATTTTCTAAACTCTTCATCTTGATTACCTCTATAAGTAAATCCTACAGGCATTAAAACAACCGCTTTAGCACTACATTGAGATAAGATATGTTCAAAGTGTGCTACTTCTCTATTTGACTTCACTTTATGGAATTTAAACCTATTAAATGTATCTGTATGTAAAAATTCATTGTTTGTAGATAGTCCCATAGGAGGAAAGGATAAAATACAATCAAATTGTTTTAGTAAGTGTGGAGCAGCTGGATTTGTATAAGTTGGATTTTCTAATGGGTCTGTAAAATTAAAATCTATAGATATATCATCTATTATTTTCATAAGCTCTATGATATATTCATCTGCAAAAGACTCTGCAAATATCTTTTTATTTGTGTAATATGCTATATTGTAACCATTACTAAAAGGTGAGTATATATCATTACATTCACCATCTAATAACTTTACTCCAAAATCTGCTATTTGATTTGCTACTGAAAAATCCATATATCCATCAAACATAGAATAAAAAACATCAAAAACATTTGGTACAGCCAACTCTTCGTTAGCTATACTAAAAAGTTTGATTAATTGGTCGTTTTCTAATTTCTCAAGTCTAATGTTTTGATTTAAAAACAGTTCAAATAGTTTTATAGATTTTGATAAATCTTTTATAACAGATTGAAATCTCTTTGTATCTATCTTTTGATTATAAAAGTATTCAAAAGTTAGTTCTTCTTTTTCTATCTGTGAAGATAGCTTTTTCCAAGCCACTAAAAGATAGATAAGCTTTGCAAACTGTTCTACTTTTAGCCCACCTTTTAGCTCTCTAAGTAAAAGGTTTAATTGTTTATCATCCATGTATCACTCCAAATTTAATAAATACAAACTAAAAATCAGTCTTATATTTACTAGTTATATTGAAATGTTATCAGTTTTTCTAAGCTTTGTCAAGTAGTCTAGTATTTACTTAGTGATAAAGTCTACTGCCACTGAGCCTTTTAATCTTACTTCTCCTAATTTTTTTAATCTTTTTGATATATAACAGTCACTGTATTTTTGATTTTATTTTTTCCTATTTCATAATCGGGATTAAAAGTAGCGAGATTATGTGCAGCTGTTCCAATCATTGTTGCTAATCCACCAAGTATAGTTACGGGAGTAGGAATCGCAACTGCTCCCATCGCAACACTACGAAACTCTGAATATACACGACAACTTAAATCTCTTTTTTCTATAGCACCTTCAATTTTATTTACCAAAAACCCTATGTCTTTTACGGCAACTACTTTAAAAGACTTCTTGTTTTCTACTAAACTATTTAGTTTTTCGCTTGTCATTTCATCTGATGTATAGTTTTCTATATCTACTTTAGACATTACTTTTCCTTATTTTAATATAGCGATACATATATCGTTGATAGATTCTAGCGAAAAGAATATTATCCAATAATTAAATATATAGGTCGTTAGGAATAAATGTGAATAGTAGTGATGATTTAGAATCATTTAGCGAAGAGATATTAGATACTGTCTCTAAAAATGTACTGAAGTACCGAAAAGATAAGGGCTTGACTCAAATGCAACTAGCTCTCGAAATCGGTATGAGTGGCGGTGCATATTTAGGTCGTGCAGAGATCAGAAAAGAAAATCATCATTTCAACATAAAACACCTTGCAAAAATATCAAAAATCCTCGATGTAGATATTTGCGAATTTTTCAAATCCTAACATTATCCTTTATATCCTAATTTTTACTTTTAAATAACCCTACCAACTTTCATAAATAAAGCAAATCTATACCCTTTAACTATTAGCACCACTTTTTATTACTCCATTTTGTAATTCCAAAATTTTTCAATCATATATCATAAACATAGTCAAGGTACATGGATACTTTGAGAAATCAATAACAGGAGAAAACACAATGTTTCAAAAGTTAAAAAAGTTCTGTGTGTTCACTACCAAACCATTACTAGATGATTTGATATGTGATAGTCAAAATCGAAATATCTCAAAGGGGATGTTATGAAGATAAAAAATCAACTTCAAAAACAGCAAGAGAAAGAGTTTCAGGAAAATCTATCATTTGCCGAGTGGCTTGAATATTTTAGTAAAGAGCCAACATCTAAAGAACTAGATGATATGGAAAGAGAATCTTTTAAAATCACTCCTATTAACAACAAACACTACCAGCCACTAAAGGGAGCATGAAAATGATACCGCCATCAGTTTTATTAGCAGTGATTATTGCAGGAGCAACGATTATCAAAGAGACTTTAGAAAAGCAAGAGGATTAGTCAAAAGACTTTCAACACAAAAAAATAAAAGAAAAAAAGGATAGAAAATGTCAGTAAAACCATTAAGCAACGAAGAGTTAAGAGTTAAAGCACCAACGCTATTTACACAAACACCACACTTTGAAGTGAGTGAAAAATACCACTTTATCCCAACAATAGAAGTGATTGAAGAGATAAAATCTCATAATTGGCATCCAGTAAGTGTAAGTGAAGCAGGAGTTAGAGATATACAAAAAGAAGGGTATCAACAACACTGTGTTAGATTTAGACACTTTGAGGACTTGTTAAATCCTAGTGAAAATGCAGTTGAACTATTATTATTTAACTCTCACGATAGAAGCAAAGCGTTTAGTATCAGTGCAGGTATATTTAGATTTGTATGTGCCAATGGGCTTGTGCTAAGCGATAGCGTATTTGAATCGTACAAAATCAAACACTTAGGAAGCAGAGATAACGATGTAGCAAGAGCGGTTGCAAATATAACGGCAATCAAACCAAAGCTTATGGATAAAATTCAAAAGTTGGAAGCTATTACACTTAATGAGAATGAAAAACAATCATTTGCAAAAAGTTCAATTCCACTTAGATTTGAAGAGCATCTTAAAGTGGATTATAACGATTTGCTTATCCCACATAGAAATGAAGATACAAAAGATGACCTCTACACTACGCTCAATGTTATTCAAGAAAATCTCATCCGAGGAAACATAACAGGTGTAAACAAAGATACAGGCAGACGCTTTACTAGCAAACAAATCTCATCAATCTCTAAAGATGTTGAAGTAAACAAGGGTATTTGGGATATTGCAGAACGCATTGCATCCATAAAAGAGCCTACTTATCTTATGGCTGCTTAAGGGGTGTATTATGCAGATGAAAAAATATCGACTTCAAACAGAGATGGAAAATCTCAAAGCAGATAATCAAGAGTGGTTCAAAGACTATCTTAGAGGAGTTCTTGAATCTGATAAAAGTTATTTTGAAAAGGCTGATTATATCGCTTACTCTATCAACCAAATTCAAAATAAAATTGACTATATCTTAAACGAGATAAAAGAGTTGCAAGCCATCAAGAAAAATCTTACAAATGTAAAAGAGATAGCTCTTGAAAGTACCGCAACAGTTTTAGCGGAATACGGTATCGATAAATTAGAGGGTGCAACAATTTCATCTATCACTATCACACCAGAGAGTTCAAAATCAAAAGATGTAGTGACCATCAAAGACGATAATGCGGTTATGGGGCTTGGATTTGTCTCATTTTCGGTGGATATGGAAGCTGTAGAAAAAGCAATCGCTTCAAAAGAAGGAATTGAAGAGCTTAAAGAGTTTATAGAAGTAAATACTCTTACTACGACAACACCTGCAAAGATAAAAATCAACAACAAAAGATCATCTGCAAACAGTGAAATTAAAGTAGATGAAATCTTAGTTACCAAAGAAGCAGCATAAGGAGGAAATTATGTTCAACGACAATCAAATAGCTACCTTAAATCAAGAGTTAGACGGCAATAGGGTAAAAACACGGGAAAAAGGCAACATCAACCTCTCTTATTTAGAGGGGTTTGATGTAATCGAGACTGCCAATAAAATATTTGGCTACGGTAACTGGTCGTACTCTATTACAAAACTAGAGCAAGTATCGCAAGAGCAAAACCAAAATCAAAATTTTGTAGTTTGCTACAAGGCTATCGTAAATGTGATAGTACATGATACAGGACATCTCAAACAGATATACCGTGAAGATGTAGGTACTGGAACAGGTATAGCAAAAACTTTAGCAGATGCACATGAGGGAGCGAGCAAAGAGGCGGTTACAGACTCACTAAAAAGAGCTTTACGGACACTAGGGAATCAGTTTGGGTTATCGCTTTATGATAAAACTAAAAATCATCAAAGTGCAAATAACAATAAGCATTACAATCAACCCCAAAACCAACCTATGCAAAACAATACACCTCAAGACTACAGCCAACTTACAAATCTTGGTTTAACGGTTATGCAACAAGGTAAAAATCTTATTGTGATGGGTGAAAATATTTTCGAGAAGAAAAATACCATTAAAGCTCACGGGTTTAGATGGGATGGTGCATCTAAAACTTGGTATAAGCCACTAGTTCAACAAGCAGCGTAAGATGAGAAATTTTATATTCTTCACAACGGAAGGGTTTACATACGACCCCAACAATAAAGAGATTACCAATATGCAGATACTCGGCTCTGAAGAGGGAAAGGATATTTTAGAAGCGTTTAAAAACTTTAAAATAAGCCACTCCTACTTAAAAGAGTTTGCATTTAAAGATGTAAACGCCATTGAGTGCATCGGTGATTTTATACGCAATTTGGAACTATGAAAGGGGTTATACAATGGAGCTAATACCAAAAGAGATAAAAGAACAAATCCCTAAACTCTATGAAACAGAGGAACAAAAAGACCCTATGGCTTACATCAAGCTATTTATCGATGGTTGGACTTGGTATATCACTGAACTTTCAATCGATGATGATATTTGCTTTGGGTATGTGGTATCTCCATTTGGAAGTGAACTTGGATACTTTTCACTTCAAGAGATAAAAGAGGTAAAAGGAAGTTTAGGAATTAGAGTCGAGAGGGATTTGTACTTTAAACCAACACCGCTATCTGCGATTAAAAAAGCTTCATAAATGAAAATTCTATGGCTACTAAAATGTAGCTGTAGTTTTTTCTTTTTTTATTCCAAAATATCTAACTCTGTATATCACGTCAAATTATAAACTATGGTAAAACAAGAACTTCCTAAATCTTGTATACATAGTTTACTTAGTATTTTGAATATTTCATACTTTAGGTTATTAATATTATTAGTAATTATTATATATAAACTATAACTATAATACAACTACTATACTCATAGGCTTATTATTTAAAATAATATATAAACATAGATAGAAGTGTAGCTATAGGATATTTTCATCTATAACACAAATAAAAAATAATTGTATACATACCTTTTATTGAAATAAAAATAAAAGGATATGAAATGTCAAATAACAAAATAGTAAACAAAAGATTAGAGAGTACCAAAGAGTACATAGATGCACTGCAAGACAAGTATTCTAAACTATGTATCGTAAGAGTAGATCTTGGATATAAGAAACCTCATAGCGATAGTATTGTGCTAAATGATGCAAATAATGATTTTAACCGTATGTTAAATAATAGAAGAGGTAAGCCATCAATCTTTAAAGATCAAGTAGGATATATGTGCTTAAAAGAGTACACTGAAGATAAGGGTGTTCATCTACATACAATTTTTCTATATGATGGTAACAAAGTGCAAAAAGATGCCCATATGGGAGATAAGATTGGAGAGTACTGGAAAGAGCTAACAGATGGTAAAGGTAGCCATTTTAATTGTAACCGTAAGAAATATAAATATAAAGGGGTTGGTATGATTCATCATAGCGATACTGATAAGCGTGAGATTTTAAATAAACATGTAACTTCATATTTATGTAAAACTGATGAAGAACAAGATTTAGCACCTGTTAAAAGTAATAGTAAGGATAGAGCGTTTGTAAGAGGGATTATTCCAAAAAGCAAAAGTAAGACAGGAAGACCTAGAAATAAATAGTATATTCTATAAATAGCCCTTTTTTTGGACATTTTACAGAAAATACAAATTTGCTAAAAAGTGTAATAAAGCCCGTAATCAAGGTATTCTATGGGCTATTCTAAGTTTATTCCAAATGTACATAAAAATATCTGGAATAAAAAAAGAGCATCCCAGAATGGCTCTGGAATACTCTTGGAATATGGATAAACTACAGTAGCTTGTATCGAAATTTATCATTATATTTTTTGTGATCTTTTGGATTTTGTTTAAACACTTCATATCTGCTTCTTAGTTCAGATAAAAATAGTTTGTTATCACTGACATGTGCTTCAGGATACATGATATTGAAATAGAAACTCATTTCGGGTTGAGTAATAAATCTACCATTTTCATCATTTATAAGGTTATACAAAAATTCAGCATATTTTTCTGGATACTTTTCTAATGGCTCAAAATATTTTAAATCAATAGTTTCTGATAGCAGTTTTCCAACAAATTCATCAACAGCTTCATCAAAATTAAACACTTTGGTACTTCGATAGTAGTTTGCAAGTTGATATTGTTTGTGCTCTTGCCATTGAGCATTAGATATCTCTTCTTTACCATCTAGTAGTTTGTCGGTGTTGTTGATTTTAATAATGTCATTAGAACCAGCTGATAGATAAAACTCCCCAGCTTCGAGAGTTTCAACATCCTCTAATTTTGTATTTAGAGTTTTGTTCATAGCCTCAAGGGTTTTATTACTATTTTTACCAATGATTTTAACATTAGTCATAGTCGTCATAATGTCTCTAAGATTTGTGTCTCTTATTTGGGTGATTGCTTGATGGGCAAAAGTAACAAAAAGCTTGTATTTTCTTGATTCAGTAAGTATCTCACTAATAGTTGCTGTTGAAGAGATGAAGTTATTTGCCTCATCGATGTAAAGATGGGTATGTGTTCTCTCTTCCTCTGAAATATCAGCTCTTTTCAATGCTAAGATTTGGATATACTCAACTATAAATCTAATATAGTATTTGTAAGTATTTGTCATTTTACCTTTTGGGATATTAAAAACAATAACCTTACCTTTAGTATTCATCTCTTTTTCTAAATCAATTGCATTGTCACCATTCATCATATTTGAGAAAATAGGGTCATTTAGAAGTTTCTTTAGCCTTCTTCTGACAGCATCTTTAGTTGGCTTTGAATTTTCAAAATCATCCCTAAAAAATTCTGATTCTAATTGGTTGGGGCTATTTTTACCAAATTCAACTAAGTCTGGATTTTTAGCGTCGTTATAGAGCCTATAAAGATCTTTAAAACTACAATTTCCTTTTCTAAGTAAGATTCTAATTCCCATCTCTAAATGATCTTCCATTGCACCACTAAAAGATTCATCTGAATTGATACCTTTTAAGACATTAAGAATTATTTGGGTGACTCTTGCAATGTTAGCTTCACTTTTGTCTTCTAAATGAAATAGATTAATAGTTGGTGCTTTATTTTCACCAAGAAATGGATTAATGTAAACCAATCTTGTTTTATCTTGAACCATTTTTGCAACTTGTTCGCTTAGATCACCATGTGGTTCTAGAAGTATTACTGACCCATCGCCTCTTAAAATATCTCTTAAAATAAGTGTTTTTAAAAGTTCTGACTTACCACTGCCTGTTTGTCCTGTAATATAACAATGCTTGTACCTTTCAATTACTGGAATCAAGTTCTCGAAATTATCATCAAACGGATCCAGCAGATTATTTTTTACAAGTTTAGCAATCTCTTCATCCATATTATCAAGTAGTTTGATAAACTCTTCATTTTGATTTTGTAGGGAATCATCACAAGGCATATTCCCAATCGCTGAAAGCTCTTTTGCAAAAGTATCTAAACTATTGTGAATCTTCTTATAAAAAGAGATTTTATCATCTACTTGTAGTTGATGCATTATATTATCTAATGTATCTACAAAAAAGACATCACTTGAGCTTAAAAAATCTTTGAAAAATATATCTTCTTTATCTACAGTGAAAATTACTTGACCGTGAATTGGTATAGTATTATCTTCAATTTGTATAGACTTATATACTAAGATAGAAATGAGTATCTCTCTAAGTTTCTCTCTATCTTCTGCGTCGGTTGGGATATGGTCAATATGGTAGATTAATTTGTTTTTTACAATATCTTCTACACTCATAGTTTGCAACATTTCATCAGTGATTGTAGTAAAAAACTGTGAGCCAAAAATAGGCTTTAAGATCTTTTTTAACAATATGCCTTCTGAAACATCTTTGTTACCCATAAATACGATTGCATTTGATGTTATGAGATGTTTGAAGAATTTTCCAAATCTACTAGCTAAAAATCTTAAATCTTTAATTGTAGTCATCTTTTGAATAAAATATCTTGCTTCACTAACATTATTCTCATCAAGTCTAAAGTCGATAAACCTTTTGTATAAATATGAATTATAAGATAAACAGTTCCTAGATAAATATCCTTGGTGATTTACAAATATCTCATTCATTTGATTAATATCAAACACTTCCTCATCTACAACGGGTATAGAATTAATAGCGATATAGGTTGTATCAACTCTATTTTCCATTTTTTTATAAGAAAGTGCATCGTTTAAATCGTTTACTATTTTTATGTTGATATTGCAGTATCTTGAGCTAATCTCTTTTGCAAGTTCTTGTTCATCACAAATTTTAAGCTCACCGTACTGGGTAGGTCTATAATAAAACTTATTTTTATACCTCCACAAACGAATAGGTTGATTAGGTCTGTTTATATCGCATAGTATAGATTGCTCCTTATTTTTAAAGTAATAGTACTTGCGTTCTTCATTATTCATGATTTGGTTAAAGTTTGCCTGTGCATCCCAATATCTTACATTTGAGTTTTCTAAATTTCTGATATTTCTATCGTATAAACCAACTTGATGATACATATGATCATTAATCGTAGTTAATCTGTTAGCTTTATACTCGTAATTTTGTAAAGCTGTTTCTACTTCTAAAGCGTTGTTGTCATTTTGAAGTACCATTCCATTCATTTTTTTATCCTTTAATAAAATTGAAACTATATAAAATATAGTTAACACCTCTCCATCAAATCACAGTTGAAACAAAAGTCGACAACTATAATTTTGATTTATGGATTGTTAAGTAATTTACTCAACACCTATAATTTAAAACACAACGAAAGAATATAAAAAAATAAAATTTGGGATTGTAAAAAAAGAAGGTAGAATTTTACAATGAGATTAAGAGAGTGAAATGAAGATAGAATTTAATTAACTTGTTTTAAAATAAGAAGTTTAGTATCTGGTATTTGACACATCTAAAAATTGAAGTACTTTGCAACTTTTATCAAAATTATGCAGATTTATAACAAAATGTTGTAAAAAAATGTTGTAAAGTTTTAAAATAAAAAATATAATAGCCCTTAAAATAGGGCTATATTAAGAAAGAAGAGATTAAACCAATTAGTCCACCAAAAACGCCACCCCAAACGACCAACCAACCTAAATGCTCTCTCATAAACTCCTGAACAATTTCTTTAACCATCTTAGGACTTAGTTCATTCAG
>SAAR01000104.1 GCA_009916335.1 Erysipelotrichia bacterium
GCCTTTGGCAACGCAAATTACGTTTCTAAGGAAGATTTGTTCGGAGAATTGAAAGGAGCAGAGGTGATTATTTTCATGGGAGCCGGCGACATATACGACCTAAGTCAGGATTTCAAGAAAAAAAACGGTTTTTGTTCTTGAAAATAAAAAAGAAGGACTGTATAATGAAAACATATGGATGCAATCTGGGCAATTGTAATAATTTTATTTGTCATTTTAGTGTATTTAAAAAAGATTATAGATTTGGCACAAAAACTTGATGTAAAAGTTTTGGTTTTTGGCTCACCTAAAAATAGATTTATTGGTAATATGGATAGAAATGAAGCCTATCAAATAGCCATAGAGTTTTTTAAAGAATTAGGAGATTATGAATATCGTTTGTTGGAACGTCCACAAATCGTTGTTGCAAATAAAATGGATTTAGATGATGCAAAGGATAATTTAAAACGTTTTAAACAAACTTATCCTGATGTTGAGGTGTTTGAAACAACAACATTAATTGCAGAAGGATTAGATCAAGTATTATATAAAGCAGCGGATCTATTAGATGTTACCCCAGCCTTTCCATTACATGATAAAGAACAAGATTCAGAGGGTGTATTATATCGTTTTGAAGAAGAAAAGCCAGCCTTTGAAATTCATAACTTAGGTAATGGACAATGGATGATTACAGGGGATGAAATTGAACGTGCATTTAAAATGGCAACCTTAGATAACGTTGATGGAGAGCATCGTTTTGCTCGTAAGATGCGTGTA
The DNA here is from genome assembly GCA_009916335.1 of Erysipelotrichia bacterium. The sequence continues at coordinate 757 of SAAR01000104.1, forward strand.
TTAGGTGTTGATCAGGCATTGCGTGATGCTGGTTGTCAAGATGGAGATGTTGTATCTATCTGTGATATTGAATTTGAATTTGTTGAATAGTAGTCCAAAGGGACTACTATTTCTATAAATAGATTTTTAAGGAGGAAAAAATGGAAGATTTGGTATTTATGTATAAAAAAAAGAAATTATATGCTAATTTTATTGTCATACTATTGGCTTTAGTTATTATATTAGCAGCTTTGATGAGTGTACAAACTTGGCATTTTTTCAATGTGCTCCTCTTTGCCATTTTGTTTCTTTTATTACTTAGCTTTGTAATCTATCGTACTAAACAATTAAAAAGTATAACTTATTTCATACGTTGTGATGCGGAAGGAATATACACAAGAGAATCCTTTTATTATTGTGAATGGGAGAAAATTAAAGAGATTACATTAAAACGCTATATGGGTTATCAAACGCTATTTTTTCAAATTGATGAGAAAATAGAATCGAAAATGAAACCCATCAAGCAAAAAGATAAATTGTATTATGTTCTTCCTTTGGCAGATTGTAAGGGAAATCCTAAAGAGATTGTTGAAAAAATAAAAAAATTCGCTCAAATTTAAAGAAAACGTGAAAAAAAGCATATATCATAATTGAGGTGATACTATGCTATGTGGATTAGATTGTATTAATTTTATGCTTGTTTATTATAAGTTTGAAAACGCATCTGCATCTTTAATGAAAGAAGCAGTCATGGAAGCAACTACTCAAGAGGGGATTTCTATCTATGATTTAGTAAGAATTGCTAATGCGTATGGATTGTGCAGTAAGGCAATTAAATCATTGTGGATACCAAAACAGCTTCCTTGTATCTTGTATTTAAAGAACGGGGAAAAAAGTGGTCATTTTCTTGTTTTAATCAAACGCAGACTTTGTTCTTTTATTGTCTATGATGAAACATACAAGTATAGAAGAATTAATAAATTAAGGTTGTATTTATTTTGGTCGCATGTTTGCATACTATGTTATAATGAAAAAAAGAGGTAGCTAAATGGAAGTAAATATTGTTAGTCAAATTGAATTTACATTAGAGAAAAAAAATCAAGACTTATTTAATCAAATTGTCGATAGAACAAAAGAAGTATTGCAAATTGATAAGCCCTATTCTTTTTCTGTTATTTTTGTAAATGATACACAGATTCATGAAATCAATCGTGATTATCGTCATATTGATCGTCCAACAGATGTCATTACTTTTGCATCTTTAATGGATGGGGAGGATACATATGAGATGATGGAGGAAGATTTTGAACTAGGAGATGTGTTTATTAATATAGATGCAACATTTCGTCAAGCCCAAGAATATGGTCATTCCTTTGATCGTGAACTATCCTTTTTGTTCACGCATGGGCTATTGCATTTGTTAGGTTATGATCATATAGAAAAAGAAGAAGAAGAAAAAATGTTTTCATTACAGGAGCAAATCTTAGATGAAATCATTAAAAAATAAATTTGCTAATGCAATTAATGGTCTTATTTCTTCTTTTCGTGATCGTTCGATATTGATACAGTGTTGTTTTATGTTGTGTGCAATGATTGCTGGTATGATATTTCATTTAACGTTAATAGAATGGTGTTTTATTCTTTTTTGTTGTGGATTGGTAATTATCTGTGAAATGATTAATTCGTGTATTGAAAAAATAATGGATTTTATTTGTCCTGAATATGACGAACGAGTAAAAGTGATTAAAGATATGGCTGCAGGTTTTGTCATGTTGGCATCTATTTTTGCACTAATCATTGGTATCCTTATTTTTGGAGGTAAATTATGAATGAATTAGCGAAATTACAAGATGCTTTTTTACTTGATGAAATTACGCATTTAAAAACATATGTAAAAACAGCGTATGCTCCTTACTCACGTTTTCAAGTTGCTTGTTCGTTGATTACAAACAAGCGACAAATTATTCGTAGTGTCAATATGGAAAATGCTTCCTATGGACTTAGTATGTGTGCAGAACGCAATGCGATTGCCAAAGCAGTAAGTGAAAAGGTGGATTTAAAAGAGGTTGTTACACTAATTATTTATCATCGTAAAGAAGTGGTTGCTTGTTGTGGAGCATGTGCACAGGTAATAAGTGAAATGCTAGATCAAGAATGCGACGTAATTATGTGCAATGAGCACGAATATATAAAGACAAAGGTAAAATGTTTGTTACCTTTTAAATTTAGTAAGGAGGACCTTAAATGAGTTATAAGTCAGGATTCATATCTATTGTTGGTAGGCCAAATGCAGGGAAAAGCACGTTGTTAAATGCATTATTAGATGAGAAAATCGCTATTATTTCGCCAAAACCACAGACAACTAGAAATAATATTCAAGGTATTTTAACAAGCGAGGATGCACAATTTATTTTCATTGATACCCCTGGTGTGCATAAACCAAAGCATGAATTAGGAAGAAATATGAATAAAGGGGTATACACTAGTTTGCAAGATGTTGATGTAATTTATTTAATGGTTGATGCGACATTGGCTTATGGTAGTGGTGATGAATTTCTTTTAGAAAAAATAAAAAATAGTGATGTACCTGTTTTCTTGCTTTTAAATAAATGTGATTTATTAGAAAAAGAAGCTATTTTACATAAGTTAATGCAATGGGAAAAACGTTTTCCTTTTGCAGAGATGATTCCTTTAAGTGCGTTAACGAGTAAAAATTTACAAGAATTGTTAACCACAACAAAAAAATATTTACCTGAAGGAGTTCCTTTTTATCCAGAAGATATGAAAAGCGATCGTAGTATTGATTTTAGAATTCGTGAGTGTATTCGTGAAAAGGTGTTGTATAAAACACAAGAGGAAATTCCGCATTCAGTTGCAGTAATTTTAGAAAATAAAGAAGAAGATGAACAACGCGTTTTCTTACAAGCAGTGATTATTGTTGAGCGTGATTCACAAAAAGGGATTTTAATTGGTAAACAAGCGACAATGATTCGTTCTATTACATTAGCAGCACAAAAAGAATTAAAAGCGATGCTGCATAAAAAAGTGGAATTAGAACTATATGTGCGAGTGGAAAAAAATTGGCGTAATAAAGAAAGTAAGTTAAACCAATTAGGCTATAGCGATTTAGGTGAGTATGAATAATCAATGTGTTGGTATTGTATTAAAACAACAAGATTATAAAGATAATGATATGATTCTTACGATTTTAAGTAAGGAGTATGGGAAACTTTCTTTGCTTGCCAAAGGGATTAAGAAAGCAAGCAGTAAAAATGCTTCTTCTTGTGCTTTGTTTGTACAAAGTGTGTTCTATTTTCATTATCGAGAAACAAGTCGCATGCAGACACTGAAAACAGCAGAACGTAAACATATGTTTTTTCATCTTTACGATGATTTAGAAAAGCAAGTAATTGCTGCGATTCTTTGTGAAATGAGCGAAAAAATCGAATGTGAAGATGGTGATTATTTATATACGTTGTTATTACAATGTTTAAAAACACTTGATGAAGGTCATAATGATTATGGTGTCCTTGCTTTCTTCTGTGCTAAAATGAATGAAATAGCAGGGATTTCTCCAAATGTAGATGGTTGTGTGTTTTGTGGTGATCCTCATCACATTATCGCTGTTTCATTATACGATGGTGGCTTTGTTTGCACACAGCATTATGATGTACGAAGACATATTCACTTAAGTCAAGAAAGATTACGCTATTTTCGTTTATTTCATAAAGCAGGATTACATGATTATCCTGTTTTAGAGAAAATAAAAGTCTATTCCTATGAGGATATTGAAATGATTGTTCAACTATTTCAAGAACATAGTGGTATTCATTTAAAGGGAATGCAATTGTTACAAGAAATAATCACATTCAAGCCCATTGAGTAATTGTATTTTATGGGCTTTTATGGTATAAATATAATGTTATGAAGAATAAATATGAGGTGTATAAATGGAAACGATGACAATGGAAAAATTAGTTGCTTATTGCAAGCAATATGGCTTTATTTTTCAAGGTAGTGAAATCTATGGTGGTTTAGCGAATACTTGGGATTATGGACCTTTAGGTTCACGTCTTAAAAACAACGTAAAAGATGCTTGGCGTAAACGTTTTATTCAAGAACGAAAAAATAGTTATGAAGTAGATGCAGATATTTTAATGAATCCAAGAGTGTGGGAAGCAAGTGGACATGTGTCAAGTTTCTCTGATCCACTTATTGATTGTAAAGAATGTAAAATGCGCCATCGAGCTGATAATTTAATTGAAAGCTTTAATCCACAAATGCATGCAGATGGTATGAGCAGTGAGGAAATGGTAGCGTATATTAAAGAAAATAACATTCCTTGTCCAAAATGTGGTAAATCGAATTATACTGATGTTCGTCAATTCAATTTGATGTTTGAAACATATCGTGGAGTAACTGCAGATTCTAAAAACGTTGTTTACTTACGACCAGAAAATGCACAAGGAGAATATGTGAATTTCTTAAATGTACAAAGAAGTATGCGTGCTAAATTACCATTCAGTATTGGACAGATTGGTAAGGCATTCCGTAATGAAATCACACCAGGAAACTTTACATTTAGAACGATTGAGTTTGAACAGATGGAGTTTCAAACATTCTGTAAAGAAGGACAAGATAGTGAACTGTATGATTATTTTAAAGCATATGGGAAACAATTTTATATGGATTTAGGTTTACCAGAAGATAAATTGCGTTTCCATGATCATGAGAAGTTAGCTCATTATGCGAAAGCAGCGTGTGATATTGAATATGCTTTCCCATTTGGTTGGGGAGAAATCAATGGTACGCACAATCGTACAAACTTTGATTTAACACAGCATCAAGAATACAGTGGTGTGAAACAAGAATATTTAGATCCGATGACAAAGGAAAAATATATTCCTTATATTATTGAATCTACTTATGGTTTAGATCGTAGTGTATTAGCGATATTGTTTGAATCTTATGAGGAAGAAGCATTAGAAAATGAAACTCGTGTGGTGATGCATTTTACACCATATCTAGCACCATATAAAGCATGTATTTTACCTCTTAGCAAGCAACTTAGCGAACAGGCAAACGCTTTGTATGATCAATTAGCAAAATCATTCGCTATTACATATGATGAAGCTGGTAGTATTGGAAAACGTTATCGTCGCCAAGATGCGATTGGTACACCTTTCTGTATTACTTATGATTTTGATAGTGTAGAAGATCAATGTGTTACAGTAAGAGATCGTGATACAATGCAACAAGAACGTATTGCGATTGCTGATTTAGAAGCATATATTGCGGACAAAATTAAATTTTAATGAAAAGATAAAGAAGGTGAAAGTTTGGCAAGAATTCCACAGGAAGTTATCGAAAATATAAGAAATCACGTGGATATTGTTGATGTGATTTCCCATTATATTCCATTAACTAGAAAAGGGAAAAGTTTTAAGTGTGTATGTCCTTTTCATGATGACCATGATCCTTCTTTAAGTGTTTCACAAGATAAACAAATCTATCACTGTTTCGTTTGTGGTAGTGGAGGTAATGTGTTTACCTTTGTACAAAAATATGAAAATATTTCTTATGTTGAATCAGTGTTAAAAGTAGCACAGATGGCTGGTATTAAAGTGGATTACGATGTATCCTCTTTGGCGAAAAACAAGGTAGATCCACATTTTCAACAGTTGTATACAATTTTGCAAACCACAATTGATTTTTGTGCATATGAACTGAATTCAATTGAGGCAAAAGAAGTAAAAAAGTATTTATATCAACGAGGTTTGAGTGATAAAATTATTGAAAAGTTTCAATTAGGGTATCACCCAAAGGAAAATAAACTTTATCGCTTTCTTCGTGCTAAAAAATTTAGTGATCAAGATATTGTTGCTTGTAATTTAGCTAATATTTCGACAAATGGATTAAAAGATGTATTTACGCATCGTATTATGATTCCTATTCATGATGGTAATGGACATCCTGTTGGTTTCAGTGCTAGACGTGTTGATGAAAATGATAGTGCAAAATACATCAACAGTGCAGAAACGGAAATCTATGTAAAAGGAAATTTGTTATACAACTATCATCGTGCAAAAGAACACGCACGTCGTTTTGGTAAAATTATTGTTGTGGAAGGGGCAATGGATGTTCTAGCCTTTGAAAAAGCTGATATTCCTTATGCAGTTGCGACACTAGGAACAGCTTGTAGTAAACAACAATTAAAACTATTACGTTATTTAGGTGTTAAAATTCAGCTTTGTTACGATGGGGATAAAGCAGGATTAGATGCCACTTATAAGTTTTATATAGCAGCTCGTCAAGAAGGGTTACAAGTAGAGATATTGAAAAATCAATACAATTTAGATCCTGATGAGATTATTGAAACGTATGGTAAAGAAGAACTTGTGGCTTTATCGAATCGTACGTTATCGTGGATTGAATTTTTGATTGAATATTTGCAAAGGAAATACGATTTAAACAATTATAACGAGAAAAAAGAATATGCACAAGCAATCGCAAAAGAAATTGCTATGTTGCATGATCAATTTGAAAAAAAGAATTATTATATACGCTTGCTACAAATTACAGGTTTTGATATGAGTATTGATGAAAGCGTTGCCCCTGTTGTTAAAACAGCTAAGCAAACAAGACGTCCTGTACTTTTGAAAAGAGCATTGGACGGTAAGAAAAATGCACAAATGCAGATTTTATCACAAATGATACTCTCTAAAGTAGCAAGCGAATATTATAGAAATGAACTCGGGTTTTTGATGGATGAAAACAGTAACTCATTGGCTTTATATATTGTTGATTTTTATCGCAATAATGATGTGATTGAGATTGCCGATCTTCTTGATTTTATCAAAGAGGATCAAGTGAAAGCTTTACTTCTTAAGATTGCCAATTGGGAATTAGCAACGAATGAATATTGTGAAGATGTTCTAAAGGATGCAATTTCAAAAGTAAAAGAATGCATAAAAGAAGAGAAGATAAAGATGCTGATACAAAAAAACGAGCAGTTGAATGACCCAATAGAAAAAGCGAAAATAGCTAAAGAGATTATATCTCTAAAACGAAAACGAGGGGGAACAAACGAATGGCAAAAAAAATAAAAGCAATTAAGACGTTAGATGAAATTAAAGATGAATTAAAACAGAAATACGAATTAGAAGGTTCATTATCACAGAAAGAAGTAATGGATTCAATTGAACATTTGGCTTTAGAAGATAGTGATAGTGATGAGTTTTTTCAATGGTTTGTCGATAATGACATTGACATTAGTGATGATTTAGATGAGATTGATGATTCTAAAATCGTTGTTGATGAAGTAGAAGATGTAGATGATGTTGATGAGATTTTTGATGATGAAGAAGAAATTGATTCAGAAAAAGCATTAGCAGATGACATTGAAACACTTGAGCAAAGCTTTGCAGCTAGTACACAGACGAAGTTAAACGATCCAGTTAAAATGTATTTAAAAGAGATTGGGCGTGTTGAACTTTTAGATCCTGCGGAAGAACCTGAGATTGCAAAACGTATTCAAGAGGGTGATGAAGAAGCAAAGAAAAAACTAATTGCTGCTAATTTACGTCTTGTTGTTTCGATTGCAAAAAAATATGTAGGACGTGGAATGTTGTTCCTTGACTTAATTCAAGAAGGAAATATGGGTCTTGCTAAAGCAGTAGAGAAATTTGACTATACAAAAGGTTTCAAATTTTCAACATATGCAACTTGGTGGATACGTCAAGCAATCACAAGAGCGATTGCCGATCAAGCGAGAACAATTCGTATTCCTGTACATATGGTTGAAACAATCAATAAATTAACGCGTATTCAAAGACAGTTAGTACAAGATTTAGGTCGTGATCCATCAGCAGAGGAAATTGCCGCAAAAATGGAAAATATCTCACCAGAGAAAGTGCGTGAAATTCAAAAGATTGCATTAGAACCAGTATCATTAGAAACACCAATTGGTGAGGAAGATGATTCTCATTTAGGTGATTTCATTGAGGACAAAGATGCGATGTCGCCAGATGAATATGCGAATAATCAATTGTTAAAAGATGAAATTAATACGGTATTACAAGGATTAACTGAAAGAGAAGAAAAAGTACTCCGTTTACGTTTTGGTTTATATGATGGAAGAACGAGAACATTAGAAGAAGTAGGAAAAGAATTTAATGTTACAAGAGAAAGAATTCGTCAGATTGAGGCAAAAGCTTTGCGTAAATTAAAACACCCAACACGTTCAAAACGCTTGAAAGATTTTGTAGATCGTCAATAATATGAAACTAAGTAAGCGATTATCTGCGATTAGTGAATGGATTGAAAAAGATGATATAGTGGCTGACATAGGATGCGATCATGCACAATTATGCATTCATTTAATCAAGACTAATAAGTGTCGTAAAGTGTATGCCTGTGATGTGAATGAAGGACCTCTCGCACAGGCAAAAAAGAATATCGAATATTATAAAATGAGTGATTGTATCACAACTTGTTTAAGTGATGGATTAGCAGCTCTTCAAGATGATGTGAATTGTGTTGTCATTGCTGGAATGGGATTTGAAACGATTCAATCTATTTTAAACAATCATCTTGAAAAGTTACATGCAAATAGAACCTTTATTATTCAAGCAAATAAAGATGTTGAACAATTAAGACGCTGGATTTCTGCACATCATTTTCAAATGATAAAAGAAATGGTTGTAAAAGAGGACAAACATTACTATCAAATCCTTGCTTTTAGATGTTGTGAGGGAGATGTGCTAAGTGAACAAGAAATACGTTTTGGCAAAAAGATGAAAAAAGATTTTACTTTTTATTCCTTATGGAAGTATCGATTATCAAGATATGAAGCAATCTTACGCACCTTAGACGAAAACAATCCTCGTTACAAACAAGTGTTTACAGAAATGATGTATATCTATCAAGAATTTGGAAGCTAGCAATAGCTTCTTTTTGTATTAAATATTTGTTTTCATCATATGCTAGTACAGAGGTGTTTACATGATTCGTCTAGCAGAAAACAGAGCATATATCGAAGGCTTTTTAGATGTTACATCAATCAATGACACAGTAATTGTGTTTGTATATGAAACATATGATTTAAAAGTGAATGGAGAGAAATTGACAATTCATGCTTTTAATAAGCAAGAGATGATTATTTTTGGTAAAATGCTCACTTTGTCATTTCACTATCGCACATGAAAAAGATTGGCATTGATTATTATTTAATAGAGCATCGATTAATTGATGTCATACGAATTTGTAAGCAAAATAATCTCGACTGTTTTGATGTGAAAGTGAGGAAACAGGGAATACAAATCGCTTTTTTGATAAAAGAAAGAAAACGTATAAAACAAATATTTCCACAAGCTCGTTTCTTATATACAAGTGGATTGTTGGGGATGTTATTACGCAATTTCACTAATAAAACAAGGCTGATTTCATATTTGTCAGTCATATTACTATGGTGTTTTTTTACGAATACTTTATTTGCTGTGAATATTTATGGAGAAAGTGATGTGTTAGATAAAAAGATACAGACAACTTTAAAAGATTATTTGTATAAACCTAAAGATACGCAAGCAATGAAAACAATGTTATATAAAAAATATCATGATAAAATTTCATGGTTAGAGGTTTATGAAAAGGGGAGTAGTATATCCATTCGTTATGCATTAAAAAAACAAGTAGAAAAACAAGTGAATGATAATATGCCTCTCATCGCTAAAAAAGATGGTATGATTGCTTACTTTCAATGCAATGCAGGTTATAAGTTGAAAAAAGTAAATGATATTGTAAAAGCAGGAGATGTGTTAGTGGATAATCATATGCCTAATTCTTTTAATCAAAGTGTACC
>SAAR01000105.1 GCA_009916335.1 Erysipelotrichia bacterium
TATGCCAAAACAGTTTGTAAAGTTATTTGATAATCAATCACTTTTTCAACTTACGGTCAAAAGAAACTCTTTGGTTTGTAAAACTCAGTTTATAGTTTCAAATGCAGAACAATACTTTTTAGCAATAGACCAACTACAAGAGTTAAATAAAACTAATAATAAATATCTTTTAGAGCCTGTTGGAAGAAATACAGCTCCTGCTATAGCACTTGCTTGTTTTGAACTAGATAGCGAAGACATTGTTCTTGTAACACCATCAGATCATTTAATCAAAGATGAAAAATCGTATAATCAAACAATATTAAGAGCTAAAGAGTTGGCAAGCAATGATAATCTTGTTACATTTGGAATTAAGCCAACATTTGCAGAAACAGGGTTTGGTTATATAGAAGCGGTAAGCATGGATAAAGAAGATGTAAAAGCATTTCATGAAAAACCAGACTTTCAAACAGCTACAAAATATCTTGAAGCGGGTAATTATTATTGGAATTCTGGAATGTTTATGTTTAAAGCAGGAGTATTTTTAGAAGAGCTGCAAAAACACTCTCCTAAAATTTATGAAACAGCACTGCAGGCTTTTGAAAACAGTACAAAAGACTCTGTGATTAGAATAAAACACGAAGATATGGCAAATATACCTGAAGATAGTATTGATTATGCCGTAATGGAAAAATCAGATAGAGTAAAAGTAGTAGCAAGCGATATAGGTTGGTCTGATGTAGGAAGCTTTGATGCACTTTATGAAGAACTTCCAAAAGATGAAAGTGGCAATACTATCAATTCACAGCATATTTCAATAGATAGCAAAAACAATCTTATCTATGGAAATGAAAGAAAAATAGCAACAGTAGATATTAAAGATTTGATTGTAGTAGATACTGGAGATGCTATTTTGATCTCAAAAAAAGGTTCAAGTCAAAAAGTAAAAAAAGTTGTAGATAAGATAAAAGAACTAGGTAATGGACTCCATAACATCCATTTAACCGCTCATCGTCCGTGGGGTACATATACGGTGCTTGAAGACACTCCAGGGTATAAAATAAAAAGAATAGAAGTAAAACCTGGTAAAAGATTATCTTTACAAAAACACTTTCACAGAAACGAGCACTGGATAGTTGTAAGTGGAACAGCCACTGTAACAGTAGGAGATGAAACAAGATTGGTACGACCAAATGAATCAACTTATATCACAATGGGCGAAGTTCATAGATTATCAAATGAAGGAAAAATCCCTGTAGTTCTTATAGAAGCTCAAGTAGGTGAATATACAGGTGAAGATGATATTGTAAGAATATCAGATGATTTTAAAAGAGATTAGTAAGTGAAAAATATAAAAGAAATCATTGCACAAAGTGGTATAAAATTTGGAACTAGTGGAGCTAGAGGATTAGTTGTAGAATTTACACCAGAGGTTTGTATTGCTTTTACAATTTCATTTTTAGATGCTATGAAAAAAACTTTTGATTTTAAAAAAGTTGCAGTAGCTATGGATAATCGTCCGAGTAGTCCTACGATGGCTGAAACTATTTGTGCAACAATAAAAGCTTATGGATATGAAGTAGAATTTTATGGGGTATTACCAACTCCAGCTTTAGCATTGCAAGCTATGAAAGATAAGATTCCGTCTATTATGATTACAGGTAGTCATATTCCATTTGATAGAAATGGCATAAAGTTCTATACCCCTCTTGGAGAGATATCAAAAGAGGATGAGAGTGATATACTAAATAACTTAAATGAAATAATCAGTGTGAGCAATAATCTTCCAGAAGCAAAAAACACCGCAACAGATAATTATCTCAATAGATATAGATCTTATTTTGGAGAAAAGTGTTTAAATGGTCTAAAAATTGGCATCTATGAACACTCAAGTGCAGGGAGGGATTTATACTCTAAACTTTTTATAACTCTAGGAGCAGAAGTAATTTCTTTAGGTCGTTCAGATGAATTTGTACCAATTGATACAGAAGCAGTAGCAGAAGAGGATAAAGCAAAAGGACAAAAGTGGTCTAAAGAATATGGTTTCGATACTATATTTTCAACTGATGGGGATGGAGATAGACCACTGATAGCTGATGAAAATGGCGAGTGGCTACGGGGAGACATAGTGGGACTCTTGACTTCTCAAATTTTAGGAATTGAAGCCTTGGTAGTTCCTGTGAGTTGTAATACCGCTATTGAAAAAAGTGGTTTTTTTAAAGAAGTAATTAGAACAAAAATAGGTTCACCCTATGTGATAGAGGCTTTTGAACAGCTAAAAAGTTATAAATCATTCGCAGGGTTTGAAGCCAATGGTGGTTTTCTTTTAGGTTCTGGAGTAGAGAAAAATGGTAATATATTAGATGCCTTACCTACTAGAGATGCAGTATTGCCTTTTATGGTGCTGGCTAGTCACACAGTAAAAGAAAATTTCCCATTATCAAAACTTATTGAAAAACTTCCACAAAGATTTACATCAAGTGATAGGATACAGAATTTTCCCAAAGCAAATAGTTTAAAACTAATAGAGAATGGATTAATAAATCCATCTGCAATGATAGAAAGCTTTGGACTAAAAGAGTCAAAAGTCGTAGAAATAAACAGAACAGATGGCTTAAGGCTTACTCTTGACAATGGTAGTATTATACATCTTAGACCATCAGGAAATGCACCAGAGCTAAGATGCTATGTGGAAACAGATAGTCAGCAATATGCGAACGAACTTGTAGGTCAAGTATTGTCAAAAATAAAAAATAATCAAAAACAGGAGAATTAAAAAAATGGCAGAACAAAAAGTAGCACTTATCACGGGTATCACAGGACAAGATGGAAGTTATCTAGCAGAATTTTTACTTAAAAAAGGGTATATCGTTCATGGTATAAAAAGAAGAAGTAGTTTATTTAATACTGATAGAATAGACCACCTTTATGAAGATCCACATGTAGAAAATAGAAACTTAATCCTTCACTATGGTGATATGACAGACTCTATGAACTTAACTAGAATCATCCAAGAAACACAACCAGATGAAATCTATAATTTAGCTGCTATGAGTCATGTTGCTGTATCTTTTGAGACACCTGAATATGTAGCAAATGCAGATGGAACAGGAACACTTAGAATCCTTGAAGCTGTAAAACTTTTAGGATTAACTAAAAAAACAAAAATATATCAAGCAAGTACTAGTGAACTATATGGAAAAGTTCAAGAAACTCCTCAAAGTGAAACAACTCCATTTTATCCAAGAAGCCCTTATGCAGTTGCTAAAATGTATGCTTATTGGATAACTGTAAATTATAGAGAAGCTTATGGAATGTTTGCTTGTAATGGTATTTTATTTAATCATGAATCACCAGTTAGAGGTGAAACATTTGTTACTAGAAAAATTACAAGAGCTGCAAGTAAAATTGCTCTTGGACTTCAAGATAAACTATATCTTGGAAACCTTGATGCAAAAAGAGACTGGGGTCATGCAAAAGATTATGTAAGAATGATGTGGATGATTCTACAAGCAGACGAACCTGAAGATTGGGTAATAGCAACTGGTCAAACAACAACTGTACGAGATTTTGTAAGAATGAGTTTTGCGTATGCAGGAATTGAACTAGAGTTTAAAGGTGAGGGAGTTGATGAAAAAGGATATGTAGTATCTTGCTCAAATCCAGACTATCAAGTACCCATCGGCACAGAAGTAGTAGCAGTAGATCCAAGATACTTTAGACCAACAGAAGTTGATTTACTTTTAGGAAATCCTACAAAAGCAGAGCAAAAACTTGGATGGAACAGAGAATATAAACTTCAAGATTTAGTAAATGATATGATGGAATCAGATCTTAAACTGATGACTAAAGATACATATCTGAAAAATGGTGGATATAGAATCAATAGTTATTTTGAATAATTAAAATTAAGGGATATAGGTTTGCAACAAAGCATAGGAAAAAATAGCAAAATATTTGTAGCTGGTGGCACAGGATTAGTAGGAAGTGCAATAATCGAAAACCTACTAAGCAAAGGCTACACAAATATTATAAGTAACTATAGAAATAGAATTCCAAAAGAGAATTTAAGCATAGAGTATATAAAACTTGATTTGTTAGATTCTTATGCTGTTGAAAAATTCTTTGAAATACAAAAACCTGAGTTTGTGTTTCTTGCTGCTGCAAAAGTGGGTGGCATAGTTGCAAACAATACCTATAGAGCTGATTTTATATATGAAAATCTTCAGGTTCAAAACAATGTGATTAATCAATCTTATGTTCATGGAGTAAAAAAATTGCTATTTTTAGGAAGTACTTGTATTTACCCCAAAAATGCTCCACAACCTAAGAGTGAAGATAGCTTACTCACAAGTGAGTTGGAGTACACGAATGAACCATATGCTATAGCAAAAATAGCAGGGATTAAGATGTGTGAGAGTTATAATATCCAATATGGAACAAACTTCATATCTGTGATGCCTACAAACCTATATGGACCAAATGATAGTTTTGATTTGAAAAAATCACATGTACTTCCAGCACTTATTCGAAAAGTATATCTTGGAAAATGTTTAGAAGAACAAGATTTTGAATCTATACAAAATGATTTAAATAAAAATCCAATAGAAAATATAGATGGAAAAGCTACAAAAGAAGAGATTACTGAAAAATTAGCTAAATATGGTATAAGCATAAATACCACTAAAAATAAAGTTCAAATTGAAATTTGGGGAACAGGAACACCAAAAAGAGAGTTTATGTATTCAAAAGATATGGCGGATGCTTGTGTTTACATAATGGAAAATATAGATTTCGCAGATACTTATGGAAGTGATTTAGCAGAGATTAGAAATACGCATATTAATATTGGAACAGGAAAAGATATAAGTATCAAAGAACTATCGCAACTTGTGAAAACTACTATAGGTTTTAATGGAGATTTTTATTTTAATAGCGATAAGCCAGATGGAACAATGGTAAAACTAACAGACCCAACTAAACTTCACTCTTTAGGATGGAAACACAAGGTTGAGCTTGAAGATGGCATAAAAAAAATGTACGAATGGTATCAAGAGGAAAACAACAAATGAATAAAAAAGTAGCACTTATCACAGGTATTACAGGTCAAGATGGAAGCTACCTTGCCGAACTTCTTTTAGAAAAAGGTTATGAAGTGCATGGAATAGTAAGAAGAGAATCTTTAGAAGATGAAGAAAAACTCAAAAATATAAAAGCTATAAAAGAAAAACTTTTTTTACATGAGGGAAGCCTGAGCGATCATCTTAGTATCTATAAAGTTTTTTCAAGAGTTTTGCCTGATGAGTGTTATCATCTTTCAGCATCTAGTTTTGTAAATTACTCTTTTAATGATGAATTTCAAACTATGTCAAATAACTTTAACTCTACACACTACCTACTTTCAACTATAAGAGAAGTAAAAAAAGAGTGTAAGTTTTATTTTGCTAGTAGTAGTGAGATGTTTGGTGAACCAAACGAAACACCTCAAACAGAAGATACAGCTTTTCATCCAAAAAGTATCTATGGTATTTCAAAAGTATCAAGTCACTACTTACTAAAAAATTATAGAGAAAAAGAGAATATTTTTGCATGTACTGGCATCATGTACAATCATGAAAGCCCACGAAGAGGAAATCAGTTTGTTACTAAAAAAATTATATCTTCAGCTGTAAAGATAAAACAAGGTTTACAAAAAAAACTTTATCTTGGAAATCTTGATGCAAAAAGAGACTGGGGCTATGCACCTGATTATGTAAAGGCTATGTGGATGATGCTACAAGTTCCAAGGGCAGATGACTATATACTAGCAACAGGAAAACTGCACACAGTAAGAGAGTTTTTAGATATTACTTTTTCATATTTAGGACTTGATTATAAAAATTATGTAGAAGTAGATCCAAAGTTTTTTAGAGCAAGTGAATACAATCCCCTTTGTGGAAATCCACAAAAAATAAAAGATAACCTAGGCTGGGAAAACAGTAAAAGTTTACAAGATATTATAGAAGAAATAATAGAAGAAGAGTTGAAAAAATATGAAGCATAATATTTTACTTGCATTTAGTTTTGCTAAAAGAGACTTTAAAGAAAGATATGTAGGCACTGGTCTTGGGCAGTTTTGGTATATACTCTCTCCTATTGTTATGATATTTATTTATACGGTGATATTTTCTGAATTTATGAAGATGAAGCTAGATATTGTGGACAATAGCTTTGCTTATAGTATCTATATTGTACCAGGACTCTTGGCGTGGACTACATTTAGTACTATTATCATGCGACTCAACACTTCTTTTTTTGAAAAAGCAAACCTTACCAAAAAGATTAATGTACCAATGTACACATTTCAGTTGAGTATCGTACTTACTGAACTTTTTTTGTTTTTTGTTTCCATCTGTCTTGGTATGATTTTTTTGCTTCTTGTAAATCATCCTATCACTTGGACTTTTTTTTGGATGATACCTGTTATGATACTTCAAGTATTGTTTGCTTTTGGTTTAGGAGTCACTGTATCACTTTTTACACCATTTTTCAAAGACCTTAAAGAGGTAGTACCTATAGTAGTGCAACTTTGGTTTTGGATGACACCTATTATTTATCTATCATCTATGATAGAAGATAGATTTCCCTATCTCTTGGAGTATAATCCTTTTTATTTTTTTGCAAAAGTTTATCAAGATATATTTTTGTATTCAAAAGCTCCAGAGTTAGAAACTGTAGGTTTTTTGATTTTTATGACTGCTATATCTTTAATAATTGCAGGGTATTTGTATAAAAAGATGATAGCTACTATCAAGGATATTATATAATGAATAAAGTTCTAGAAGTAAAAAATATAACAAAAGTCTACAAGATATATGATAGCAATATCAACAGACTTAAAGAGCTTTTTACAAAAAAGCAATACCACAAAGAGTTTGTTGCTAATAAAGACATAAGTTTTGATTTGTATGAGGGTGAGACACTTGGCATCATAGGTGTAAATGGTGCAGGTAAATCAACACTATTAAAACAAATAGTAGGTGTTGTTGAACCAACTAGTGGACAAATTATAAGACATGGCAGAGTTACAGCTTTATTGGAACTTGGTACTGGATTTAATCCAGAAATGCTAGGTATAGATAATATTTATTTAAATGGTACTTTAATTGGTATGTCAAAAAAAGAGATAGATTTAAAGCTAAAAACTATAATTGATTTTACGGAACTAAAGGAACATATTTATGATCCTATAAAAACATATTCATCAGGGATGCAAATGCGTTTAGCTTTTTCAATAGCAGCACATTCTGATCCTAAAATCTTGATAATAGATGAAGCTTTATCAGTTGGAGATGCATATTTTCAGCAAAAAAGTATGAAGAAGATATTTGATCTTAAGAATAGAGGAGTAAGTATAATATTTGTTTCTCATGATATAAATTCCGTTAAAATGCTATGCAATACTGCAATATTGTTAGATAATGGAGTAGTAATTGATATTGGAGAACCAAAAGATATAATAAACTTTTATCAAAATATGATATTAAGCAAAACACATCAAGGTGATATAGAATTCAAACAAGAAAAAAGGAAAAGCTTTGAACATAAACAAAAGCAAAATAGCAATGAAAGCCATGCATCAACAGGGGAAGTAGAGCTTATAGACTTTTCTCTTAAAAATGAAAAAGATGAAGAAGTGAATTATATAACAAGTGAGCATATTTTAAAGATATGTTTTAAAGTAAAATCATCTAAGTACTTAGATGATCCACATTATGGATTTATCCTAAGAAACAAGTATGGATTATCTGCTTTTGAAACAAACACCTATACAATGCGACAAAAAATGGAACCGCTAAAAGATGGAGAAACAGTAGAAATAGAATTTAGTTTTATATGTAATTTAAGTGCTGCTGATTACTCTATCACATTAGGTGTAGCGAATAGAGGATTTGATAGAGGCTCATTTGAAGAGTATTTACTCTTTATGCAAGATATTGAGATGATTAAAGTTGTAGAAAATAGTGATTCTATTCAATATGGAGGATATACTAATTTACAACCAAATATTATGATTAAGGCTATTGATGATTGAAAAAATTTTAGAAATATTAGAAACAACAGATTATGACTTTAGAAAATTTACACCAACAAATGACCCTTTAGAACATCTGTTTCCTGAGTGGATTAAATACTATCAATTAAAATATGCTATATCAAAAGCTATACAGCCTAAATCTATTCTTGAAACTGGAGTTCGTTTTGGTTACTCAGCTATTACATTCCTAGAAGGTAGCCCGAAAGCACATTACACAGGGATAGATATAGATAGTGAATCATATGGTGGTGTTAAGGGTGCTATAGATTGGGCTAAACATATAATGAAAGATTATAAAACAAATTTTATAATTGCTGATACTACTCTAATGAAATCATTTCCAGGGGAGTTTTACGACCTAATTCATGTTGATGCCCAGCAAGATGGAGATGGAACTTTTGGTGATTTGGAAAAAGCTCTTGAAAAGGGTAGATATGTCTTAGTAGATGGTTATTTTTGGACAAAACCAAATATGTTAAGTAGTGCTCATTTTCTTGAAAAATATAAAAATTTTATAGAATATGCTTTAATAATACCTGGATATGCTGGAGAATTGTTGATAAAAACTAAAGCAAATGCTAGAAATATGTTTAGTAAAAGAACAGGAAATTATGAAACTTTAGAAGAGACTTATGACAGTAATTACTATTTAAATGACTGTGGTGGATATGATACTTTTTTAAAGTCAAATGGGCAGATAATTACAGACAATAGGCTTCTAACAGCAATTTATTTAGCAAATTGTGATAAAACTAAAAGCGTGTTGGATATAGGATCTGGACGAGGAGAATTAGCGTATGCACTCTCAAAAGATTCTTTATTTGTTGTTGGATTAGATTATTCACAAGATGCTATTAATATTGCTAAAAATACATATAAAAATATTAATAATTTAGAGTTTATTCAAGCTGATATATTAAAATATGAAACTAATAAAAAATTTGACATTATTTTAGCAACTGATGTTGTTGAACATATAGAGCAAGCAATGCTTGTAAAAATGTTCCAAAAAGTAGAAAGTTTATTATCAGAGAATGGAATTTTTATAATACACACAGCACCAAATAAGTTAAAATATTTATATGACTATAATAAAAAATATAAACTGGCACAAACTATAGGAACATACATCCCTAAAAATCCTAGAACATATTATGAAGACTTAATGCATATAAATGAACAAACTCCAGGGAAATTAAATAGAACTCTTAAAAAATATTTTAAAACTGTTTATACATGGACAGCCTTATCTCCAAATATTTTAGGTGATTTTGGACAAAAGCCTACAAAAAAAGAGTTAATAAAAAATGATAGCATTTATGCTATATGCTCAAAAAACTATTTCGACAAAAAAATAATACCTGAAAGAATTACACAACAGCCTATTGATAAAAACAATATAGGTATAAAGATTGATTTAAATATTTCTACTATTAAAAAGGAAGTAAAAGCTAAAGAGTCTTTTTCATTTGAAATTGAATTGCACAATTTATCTAGTTATAGACTATCATCATTATTACCTTATCCAGTACATATATCTTATCATTGGAAAGATAAAGAAACAGGAACTTATGTAATATTTGATGGAGTCAGAACTCCTTTAAATAAAGTTTTACCTGCTAATTCAGTAAAAAAATATTTAATAAATATAATTGCACCAGAAACTATAGGGGATTACATATTAGAAGTAACACTAGTTCAAGAGATGCAATTTTGGTTTGAGCAGATAGTTTCTAATCTACCAGTAACTTTAGAAATTAAAGTGAAAGGTGAGTAAATGCAAAAAAATATGTCAAATCTCAGTGTAGAAGAGATTATGCAAAGAATCAAAGCAGAGATAGAAAAAAGAAAAACTTGTTGCCAATATAGTGAAAGTATTATTTTACAAGATACAACAGCAAATAGTAATTTTGAAATAAAGCAAGATAAAGAAGATGTTGTTTTTTCAACTTTTGACAATAGCTTTGAACAAAAAGAGGTCTATGAGTATGCTGATTTTACAAAATATCATGATATAGATTTTATAACAAACCTTTATAGGATAATTTTAAAAAGAGAGCCTGATGCAGATGGCTTAAGTCATTATTTAAATCAGTTAAGAACAGGAGAAAAAAGTAAAAGTGAGCTTATCTCTATTGTTAGATATTCAAAAGAGGGGAAAGATAAAAAAGTAAAAATTTTAGGATCAAAGAAAAGATATATTTTAGCTGCTTTATATTCAAAACCGTTTATAGGACACATTGCTAAGAGTTTTATGACATTATTTAGGCTCCCAAATGTATTGAAAAGATTAAATAGTTATGAAAATTATGTAAATCAACTTCATCAAATCTCAATTGATAATGATATGAGGCTACAAAACCTTTTAAACAATAAATCTGATATAAGAATTATAAAAGATTTATCTGCTTTTGTTGCCACAAAAGCAGAGCAAAAAGAATTAGAATCAATGAGTGAGAACTTAGAGATAAAACTAAATTCAAAAGCAGAGCAAAAAGAATTAGAATCAATGAGTGAGA
>SAAR01000574.1 GCA_009916335.1 Erysipelotrichia bacterium
TGGTTTAACCGTTATTTTTAAAGGATTAATCTATGCGAAAAAGTAAAAACAATGAGGAGAGATCCTCTTTAAAACAACGTATCAAAGAGGGGTCTCTTCCAGCTAAAGCACAAAAAGAACTTGCATCATTAAGCAAAGAGCTTGGAATATCCAAAGAGCGTTTGGTGCAGCTGTGCGTGATGATGTACCGTATGTATGAAAAGAAAGCATAAAAGGTTTCATCTACACTCTATAGCGTTTAAAAACACTCAAAAAGACAAAGGAGTCTTATGGAAATTACATTTGGTATGGTGTGCGCCACGTTGCTGGCGTTATGGGTTTATTATCTGAGTCTTAAGAAGGAGAAAAAATAATGGAGTTTTCAGCATCAATGGGACAATGGATCGTCACTCTTTTTGCAGTATGGTTGGCCTATTGGACCTATAAGAGTGATAAAGAGGAGTCTCAAAAGCGTAAAGAAAAAAAAGAACACGAAAAAGCGCTGCTGGAGGATGTTATGTTTCTTACCACCACACGGGTGAAGTTTGAAAGGCATCTGTGGAGTATCCTAGACAAAGTCGCTTCGTATAAAATACAAAGGGTCATCATCACCGATGAAAAAGAGATTCCTCAAAGTGTTCTGCTTCCTTATGCGGAGTATCAAATCCTTCAAGAGTGTTATGATAGGCAAGAAGCACAAGAACTTGCCCCTTTAATTCAAGAGCGTCTTAAAAACAATGCCAACAAAGATGATTGTATCTCACATGAGGAGATGGTGAAATTTATTGATGAAAAAAGAGCAAAAAAACAACAAGAAGAGAGATGCTCTTTAGGAGAGAAAAATGTCTAATACAGCAATTATTGTTAATCTTATTATTTTAGTGCTTTTAATAGCATGGAATCTCATGAGCTTAGCAAAACAGCATCCTAACGATACAACAAAAGAGAGTCAAGCAGGTGTTTTAACCACCCATGATGAAGCAGACACGCCAGTAACATCGCCAATCATTGTGAAAGAAGCCTCTTGTTCGTGTCATTTTTTACTCAAAACGCTCATGGCTCTTCACATCATTACATTGGCATTGAGTGTTTTAATCTATTTCAAATTCTAAAAAAGGAGGTGTTTATGTTAGAAAATCTTTACATGTACATCAGTTTGGCAAGTGTGAGCTATGGTATTTATATTCTTATCATGCGACCCATCACGCTGCGCTATCAAAGTGCCTTTAATCACCTATTAGGCAAAGAGATTGCCAGAAGGCTTTATCAAACGATATATCCTGATTTTACCTATGACACCCACTATCAACCAGGTGATCATCAAAGCGAGTTGATTTTAGAATCTGCCCTAGAAGAATTCATTCGTATCCATAAGGAAAAAGAAGGAGAGGTGCAATGATGGAAACACTTTTAGTCATAGTTTTACTGTTTTTAGGTTTTTTAGCCCTTGGTAAATTGGTGTATGAAGTAAAATATCCTAAAGGATAGGATACCCATTTATAAGAACGTTAGGTAAAAAAGTTGCTCTTCTTTTGTCGTGTATTTAGCTTTCATTAACAGAAGATTCATCAACGGTTTAAGATAAAACCTTATACTTCTTCTACCAAGACATTACCTCCTTTTTATGAACAATCTAACTCATTTTCAACAAACGCTCGAATTGCCCGGTTCGAGCGTTTTTTCTTTCTTTAGACAAAGACCTTTTAGTGTCATACCAATAAAAAAATCTTCTATAATGGTATTTTGGTTAATCTGAATATAGCTAAAACTGCCTAGTTCTAAGCTCCGCTTGATAAATGATTACATTAGTGTCTTCATTAGCACGAGAATTTTCTCGTGCTATAAACGTAGTTGGTATATAAAACTATTAGAAGCGCATAAAGTATTTGTATTTATTTGACTCGAAGAATTATTCGCCGGCGCTTCGTTCTTTTATACAGGTTTTTAATACGCCGCTGATCGTCGAGTAAAAATTTTCGATATTTATGGGTTTGGATATATAGCCGTTCATACCTGCGGCGATACACTTTTCGCGGTCG
>SAAR01000575.1 GCA_009916335.1 Erysipelotrichia bacterium
GTATGCATGAGTATATGGGGGAAAGATTCTATCATAACCTTGAAGACGATGGTTATATGGAGGGTGTTTTAAAATCAATAATAGAGAATGGTAAGAAAGATTTTAATGAGTTCTTGAAAAAACATAAATATAAAGCATCGATTAAAAACGTATATTTTGATGAAGTGCTTGTCAACCTGAGGCAGATACATCATGTGATGAGTCACTATATTTTATATACATAATCGCTGTCGTCATCTATTCGGCCCCGCAAGGGGCTAATATAAAACGAAATGAATAAAATAAGCATTTAATTATGAGGATATAAGTATGTCTAAAGAAACTGTTATTGAAAATAAATCAACAGAACTGTTTTATGATCTTGCTTGTAGATCGTTTACAGCAAGCTGGAATCTGTTCATGGAAGTGAATGGTGATGGAGATGCCAATGACTATCTGGATGATCCGGATTTTATGAGTCCATTTATTATTTATGTGATTGACCATATTCAGAATAACTTTGAGAGATTTACCACGCAAGAAGGAAACTGTGGTGATATTAATCAGGTCAACTTTGAACAAGTAGCAGCCTTACTGGTAGGGTATTCAGAAAACTTTAGAAAGTAAGAACTAATCTTGCCCCGGAAGGGGCTAACTATAAACAAAAGGAAAAACAGATGAATAATGATATGACAGTAATCGTAAGTATGTTATGTGAAAAAACACCTAAAGTGATGAACCTTATCCAAGAGAGCTTGGATATATTTATCGCATTAAGAGGTAGCTCTGTCGAAGAAATCATGAATGATAAGACCTTGTTAGATGATTTAAATCGTTATGTAAATGAGACACTGTATGATGAGATGGATGTGGAATATGGTTCTGTAATCATCAAAATAGTATCTAATAAATAGTATTAATACCTTCTCGATATGTATCTAATGTTTAACTTAATAAAAGGAATCAGTATGAAAGAGATTATTTTAAATGAAAGTAATAAAATGGTAGTAGATTTTATCACAAATGTATTACAGGGGTATTGCGAAACGATCTATAGTATCTCTGAAAAACAGCCTGAAACAGCCATGAATATTTTAACAGGGGAAATGTTATCAGAGATACTTTATGATGTGTTGATTACCTGTGAAGTTGAAGACTATGTTAAAAGTGGAAGAGGCAAAGATGTATCTGAGATCAACATGGATAAGTTAAAGGAAACGATTTTATACTGGCATAAAGAGCATATCATTGAACTTGTACTGAAAAACATAAAACCGGATGATGCAGAGGAGCATATTTACTGGAAGTTAAAAATGACTGTGAGTCAGTATTGAAAATGGCAATATTCCCTCGTGCAGAGGGAAATAATCCTGTAATGAAACGGAGATAACCAATATGATTGATGAATTCCATGTTATGTATATGTATAAAAAAATTCAAGCAGAAGCCGCAACTACCGACATCAAAACATTGGAACAGCTTTTGAAGAAGTTCCGCCAAGTCGTTGCGGAGCGCCGGGAAAAATACTATCTGGAGATTGGTGAGAAAAAGGCACAAAATTTGAGGGCCAAGAGATTACAACAGTTGCTTGAGAAAATGGTGCGTGACCGTGTATCGCCGGAAAGTTTATTCAAATAATGATAGCCCGGACACGAAATGTGGACGAACATACCGGGTAAACTGATAACAGCAATTGTAATAACTCGACTGGTGAAGGTATTGTTAGTTTGTCTAAAGCATACAGGGGTGTTGAACTGATGTGATAGTTGCCATCTGACAAAGTAGTGCCTGAAAGCCTTTCTACTTCCTCAGTGGAGAGAACTGAGTGAGGTTTTGGGCAGACCATTCCATTGCTAAGCTGGCTTTTCATGCTGAGATGGGTTCTGATGAAATTAGAGAGGACTTGCATGGATTTTGAAGAGAAAAAAGAACGAGCCATTTCCATTATGAAAAGCAAGAAAATGTGGAGCAGTAACTATGCCCCCGCTCTGCTACGCCTTGCATGGAAAATGGGTATCAGGATACCTCCGTTGCCTT
>SAAR01000576.1 GCA_009916335.1 Erysipelotrichia bacterium
CCCGAGTTTTACACTTCATAGATGGATAATTATTGAATAAGCCTTTAGTGAAGGCTTTTTTTATGTCAAGGTTTTTCAATTTTTATCTAGTGTAATCTAGAGAAATGTGATATAATTATTATATAAGTGGAGGTTTTTCTATGTTCCTAAAACAAACGCCTACTTCTAGAGGCAAATTTCTTCAGATTGTAGAATCTTATTATGATAACGGTGTTAGTCGCCAACGTGTGATTGAAAAGGTTGGTTATCTCAACGATTTAAAAGACCATTATGATGATCCTATTCATTTCTTTAAAGAGAAAGCGAAACAAATGACGAAAGAAAAAAAGAATTCTCAAAGTGAGGAATTTACTATTGATCTTTCATTAACCATGAATTTAAACGAAAATGCTTCTTTGAATGTCGGTTATGGCATTCTTAAAAGAATTTATCTAGAACTTAAATTAGATATATTCTGGAAACAAATTGCTTCTAACTACAAAATTGATTTTGATCTAGAAGCTATTTTTCGCCTTCTAACCTTATCTAGAATACTCTTTCCTGATTCTAAAAAAGCGACTTTTGAAAACCGTTCTATTTATTTTGAACCATTCAATTTCACTTTAATGGATGTATATCGTGCTTTGCCTATTTTTGCCAAAGAAGAAAATAACCTTCAAGCTTGGCTCTTTCAACAGTCCAAAGATTCTTATTCTCGTGATTTATCTCATGCCTTTTTTGATTGTACAAACTATTATTTTGAAATTGAAAATAACGATACTGACTTAATAGATGAGGAAGGAAATATTCTCGTTAAAAATTATAGAAAACGAGGTCCTGAAAAAAATCACCGTCCTGATCCTATCATTGAAATGGGACTTCTTATGGACGGTTCAGGGATTCCTTTAGCTTACGAATTGTTTCCTGGAAATGAATCAGAAAAGATACACCTTAGACCTATTCTCAACCGATCTAGAACCGAATTTGGTTTTCAAAGAACGGTTGTCGTCGCAGATCGTGGTTTAAATACATCTGATAACATGTACTTTCTTGCAGGAAAGAATAAGCAAGATGAAAACCATAGAGATGGTTATATTTATGGGCAGTCCGTTCGAGGTGGAGAGCAAGAATTCAAAGATTGGGTAATCGATCAAGATGGATATACACAAACGAAAATACAGGACAATGGAGAAACCATTGTATTTACCCATAAGTCAAGAATTTATCCTAGAACGATTTATATCACTAGAGAGATGTCCGATGGGAAAACAAGAAAGCAGAAAATCACAATTGATCAAAAACAGTTAGTTTATTATTCGAAGCGATATGCAAAAAGACAGAAAATAGCAAGAAACAACATGATTGAAAGAGCGAAAGACTTAATTGCACACCCTAAGAAATATGACAAAGTGCCTTCGTTAGGAACAGCAGGATATGTACGAAATTTAAGTTTTGATAAGACCACAGGAGAAATCATTGGAAAAGCATTAGAACTTGATGAAGAAAAAATAAAAGAAGAAGAAAAATATGATGGCTATTATTCTATCGTTACAAGCGAATTAGAAATGTCTGATGTGGAATTACGAAAGGTATACCGAGGGTTATCAAAAATAGAAGATACCTTTAAAGTAACCAAATCAGAGTTAGAAGCAAGACCTGTTTATGTATGGACAAAAGAATCTATTGAAGCACATTTTATGACTTGTTTTACAGCGTTGGTTATCATACGATTATTAGGAAAAAGATTACAAGAACAATATTCAGTAGAAAAGATGATTCAATCACTTCAAAAATATAATTGTGTCAATATAGGAAGTAATAAATATATGTTTACATACTATGATGCAATCCTTCGTGATTGTAGTGAAACATTTCAAATAGAGTTGGATAAAAAATATCGTACTCGTAGAGATATACGACATTTACTAAAATATTAAAAAAATTAAAATATGTATAATTACACTATGTAGCAAAAGTGGCAGATAGCCTATAATATAGCCTTATCTGCCACTTCACTGTAAAAGTCAAGAT
>SAAR01000106.1 GCA_009916335.1 Erysipelotrichia bacterium
AATTGAAGCCATGTTACTTGAAGAAGTAGAAGGGGTAAAAGAAGTACGCGTTGCTAATGAATAGCCAATCAGGCTATTCATTTTTATTTGCATTGCCAATCGTTGTTGTATAAGCTGGAATATCCCCTTGAATAACTTGCACAACAAGTGGAATGGTTTCTGTAAAGGAAATATCTTGCTTAGCGATTGCGGTAATCGCTTTTGCATGAATATTTAAGTTAAGATTAATCGTGATTAACGAATTGTTAATTCCATACGGCTCACTTTTTACTTCCAAATCACCATCTGTATAATGCAGCATGCGTATGGTTACCTTAAAGCGATACCCATAATTTTCTAAAAAGGCAATCCCACTTAAATATCCAATCGGTATTTCATAAATAACACCATCATCAAAAAGCACTTCTTTTAATAAGGGATCTACTTCACCATTCTCAGCTGCTTCTAAAGAATTATCGACGATATCCAATGCACCATATAAAATATCATTTAATTTCTTTGTATCATATTCAACACCAATCACTTCGTGTTGATCATTATAGCGATATATAATGAGTTCACTTGCGTCATAGTTTAATTGTCCTAGCACTTTTTGTGCTAGCATAGAAATCGCATCGTTACTTTTTTGTACAGCTAATGCCATTAACTGTGGTTTTAACATCTCATTTGCTCGATGAACAAATAAAAATGTGCAAGAAATAAAAAGAAGTAAGATAATAGAAAGACGTAGCTTATATTTCCTTTTCAATGTTAGTTTGATACAATAACACCTCTTTACCACTCATACCGATTTGATACCCTAATTTTCTTGCCTTTTCATTCATCATTACTACATTAGATGTTAATAATTGTTCAAAGCTATGACTTTGCGACATAATAAAAACACAGGAACTTTTTGTCATCTTGTCAACTGCAAAAATATTCCCGACTAAAATACATTTTGTACTAGAAATAATATATACATTTTGTTTTGGTAAAATCATTAACATGCCGATAAACTGTTTATTCGCTAAACGTATCGTCTTCCACTCTAACATCTTTACTCCCCCATTCACAGTATATGATGCAAAGGATAAAAAATGTATGCTCTACTTTCCGTTTTACAAGAAAAGAAAACACTAACAATAAAAAACTGTATGCACATGATGTGCATACAGCATCAACTTATTTTTCTAAGAAATCTAATTTCGTAAAACGATCTGCATCAGAAATAATTAACAAATGATCATTGTCGGATAATTCATAGTTAGGTGAAGGGGTAACATCAAGATGATTGTCCTCATGTCTAATGCCTAAGATATTGATATTGAATTTATTTCGAACATCTAATTTTACTAGGGTATTCCCAATCCAGCTTTTAGGCACTGCCACTTCTACAATTGAATATTCATCATCAATATCAACCATATCAATAATATACTTATTTAAAAGTCCCTTTGCAATTTCTACACCCATTTCCTTTTCAGGACGAACAACACGATCTGCCCCTACTTTTTCTAGGATTTGTTTATATGATTTATTTTTAGCTTTTGCGACAATGTATGGAATACCTAATTCTTTTAAATTCAGTACGCATAAAATACTTTCCTCTAAATGTGAACCAGTGGATACAATCGCCACATCACAATCATCGACTCCTGCATTTTTTAACACATTAATATCCGTAATATCTCCTTGTATTGCAACACTAACAATATCTGCCATACGCTGTACACATTCCATATCCTTATCAATAGCGATGACTTCGCAGTTATATTTACTCAATGTTTTCGATACGGTACTACCAAAAATACCTAACCCTAATACTGCATATTGTCGATTTAAACTACTTTTCATACTTTTCTCCATTTCTTGCAAACACGCATTACTATCTTTTTATTAAACATCATTAACCAACCATGATATGTCCTTCCGCATAATGAATGGTATCTGACTTACAATCTTCTTTCACAATCGACATAATAAATGTCATAATTCCTATTCTTCCAACAAACATTAACATAATAATGATCAGTTTTCCACCGATACTTAAAAAAGGTGTGATGCCTAATGTCAAGCCGACAGTGGCTAAGGCACTAGTAGCCTCAAAACAAATTTCCATGAAACTAAACTTATCAGTGATGGATAATATGAAAATACCACTGAATAACACAACAAGGTTAATTGCCATAATCGTTGTTGCTCGTACAATAATATCACGAGAAATATGACGGTTGAACACATTGGTTCGCTGCTTTCCTCGTAAACTTCGAATGACACAGATTAAAATAACCGCAATCGTTGTTGTTTTAATACCACCTGCTGTTCCTCCTGGAGAACCACCGATAAACATACAGATAATACTGATTAATTGTGATGACATATGTCCCTGTTCAAAAGGAATAGAAGCAAATCCAGCTGTTCTTAAGGTAATAGATGAAAATAGTGCATTCATAATCTGATTTGGTAAACTCATATTACCAAGGGTAGCAGGATTATTATATTCCATTATGAAAAACATAATCGCTGGTACAAAGATTAAAATAGCAGACATAATCAAAACAATTTTTGTATGTAAAGTTAATGAACTTAAAAAATGTTTAAAATTTACTTTTTTCTCTTTCCACAATTGTACTTTGTCATGAACATCAAACCACACCACAAAACCTAATCCACCTAATACGATTAAAAGCATGACGACAACACATACGACCACATTGGTATTATAAGGGATTAAACTTGTTGCTGTTAAGTTATCAAAGCCTGCATTACAGAAAGCAGATACTGCAATAAAGATAGATTTAAAAGTCCCTTCTAAAATACCAAAGCGAGGAACAAATACACTCATTAAAATAAAAGCACCTAATCCCTCTAATACTAAAACATATTTTAAAATACCTTGCAAAAACTTTTTAAAGTTTAAAATATTACTTTGATTTAACATTTCCTTAATTGCTATTTTATCAGTCATCGACAACCTTGTACGCAAGATTAACATAAAAGTGGCTACTAATGTCATCAAACCAATCCCACCAATCTGCATTAAACATAATAGTACAAATTGTCCAAAATGATTAAATTGTTCGATCGTTACAGTGGTTACTAACCCTGTTACGCAAGTTGCACTTGTCGCTGTAAATAATGCATCAACAAAATTTAAAAACTGTCCATCATGATTAGCGATAGGTAAACTTAATAAAATCGCACCGATTAAAATAACCCCTAAAAAACTAACAGCGATACGGCGTGCTGGTGGTGCATTTTTAAGCAATATTTTTTTGCGTATTTTTTTTATCATATAACCCCTCGACCTTTACCTAGATTATATTCTACACGTTTTTATTTTTTTTACAATACATAAAAGCAAATACCTAATAGAAACAGAAATACTTATAAAAAAAGTCAACCTATTGTACACAGGCTGACCTATCTTTATTAATAATTTTCGTTTAATACTTCAAAGTATTTTTGTTCATGATCACACACTGGACATACATCAGGTGCTTCATTTCCTACATGAATATGTCCACAGTTTGTACATAACCAAACTGTTTCACACTCTTTTTTGAATACAGAACCATCATTAATGTTATTTAACAATGCAACATATCTTTCTTCATGATGCTTTTCAATTGCAGCAACACCTTCAAATAAAGCCGCAATATCATCAAATCCTTCTTCTTTTGCTTCTTTAGCAAATGTTGCATACATATCTGTCCATTCGTAATTTTCACCAGCAGCAGCATCTTTTAAATTTTCTACTGTTGAAGGCATTCCATCATGTAACAACTTAAACCAAATTTTTGCATGTTCTTTTTCATTTTTAGCTGTTTCTGCAAAAATGTTCCCAATTTGAACATAGCCATCTTTTTTTGCCTTAGAAGCATAGTAGTCATATTTGTTTCTAGCTTGTGATTCTCCAGCAAATGCACTCATTAAATTTTTTTCTGTTTTTGATCCTTTTAAATTCATATTAAAATTCTCCTTTCAATTTCTATCTTTATTAAAACATATTACACTCTTTTATTCAACTAATTTACAAAACTGATACACCAACGTACACAATCTATAGACACATGTCTATTCTATGCCTAAAGAGCAAAACTTTTCACTAATTTTATACATAAAAGCATTGTTTTGACAAACACTTCCCTCAATTAATAGCGTATATGCAAATCATCATGTAGAAATTTTATCATCATCTTCTATTTGTTTTAGTTTAGAAATATTTCTAATTAAACAATAATAGATACTTGCCTCATCTTCCTTATAAGCATAATTGATTTCTTGTGAAATCCACATCATCTTTTTGTTTTTATCATAAGCTCTAAACTCAATATATTCTCTTTCACCCCAATCTTTTGCATTATTATAAAAATGCATTACCCTTTCAATATCTTCAGCATATAAAACTTCATTAATATTATCTGTTATTTCCTCTAAACCTTCTTGATTCACAAAACTACTGAAATAATCTTCATCTCCATTATGAATTAATATCTTTTTCTGTAAATGATCATGAACAACAAATTTAAAAATACAATCTTTAGAACAAGTGATAAAAGCATCTCTTTCTTGTTGCATACGTTGCATTTTAGTAACATCTTTAACAACCCCACAAAAGAATTTATGTCCATCTTGTGAATGTAGATAAAAAATTTGCAATTTTATCCATACCGTTTCATTGTTGTTTAACATATACCTAAACACTTCTTTTTCACCTAATGAAAATGGATCTTGTGCTCTTTCAAACATCGCAATAAAACGTGGGAAATCTTCTTTTAAAGCATATTTAGCACCTTTTTTGTGAATTTCCATATAACACTTCTTTAATAAATCATTAAAGTGATCATTCATTTTTATAATATTCACATTCCCTTTATAATAATCGTAGATGGCAATTCCACCAAACATCTTTTTAAGCAGTACTTCGCTAGTTAAATCGTTCGCTAATAATTCTTTTGTATTAATATCAAGGTAATCCTTTTTAACAATTCCCTCATACGAATATAATGCTTGCTTACTTAGCGATTCTTCAAATTCCTCTGCTTTTGCTGGTTGGTAATAGTAATACCCTTGTGCATAGCGACACCCAATCGCCAACAAATAATCCACTTGTTGCTTTGTTTCCACACCTTCTGCTAAAACATTCAGATCCATCCAATTAGCTAAATTGAAAATTGTTTCAATAATCCCTGTCCCTTTACGTCCATTATCCTTGTTTAAGTATAAAAAACGCATATCAATTTTTAAAGTGTCAATCTCTATATCTTTTAAAATATTCAATGAGGAATACCCACTACCAAAATCATCCATCATGACACGAAAACCAACACTTCGTAAATTTTTAATAATATCTAGTAATTGCTCCGTATTATTTGCATAAACACTTTCTGTAATTTCTAATTTTATCATCCATACTTCTAATTGATATTTTTTAAGCAAGTTAAGTAATGTTGAAACAATATCAATTTGAAATAAATCAACTCTGGAAACATTTAAAGAAATGGGCACAACACGATAATTTTTATCTAACCATTTTCTTAAAAGGGCACAAGCTTTTTCCCAGATATACAAATCTAATTTTAAAATAAACCCATTATTTTCTAATACAGGGACAAAATCATTAGGTGGAATCATTCCTTGCTCATGATGATTCCATCTAACCAATGCTTCAAATCCGATGATTTTATTAGTTTCCATATGACATTGAGGTTGTAGATAAAGAAGAAATTCATCATGATCAAGAGCATACTTCATATCCAACATCATCTGATGTTCTTTCTCTAGTTTATGTTTTAAGCTTTCATTATAATAGGCAACTCTTGATGTATAGTGATTTTTTGCCGTATTAGCTGCAATGCCAGCTCGATCGCACATTAAAAAAACAGAAATATTTTCAGAACGAGAAATGGGATACACACCAATAGATGGTAAAAAACCTGCTGCTACATCATTTTCAGTAACCGTTGAAATTAACTCTTTTTCAAATATTTTAATATCAATTTTACTTTTTGCTATTAACATCACAAAATCATCATTACCTAAATAACCAGATACACCATTGCAGTAATCATTTACCTTTTTTAAATGAGATGCGATATGTTTTAATAAGATGTTCCCCTGTTCTTCCCCATACCAGTCATTGTATAGTTTGAAATGTTCAATATCAATATACAACAATAAAAAATCTTCACTTGGATTGTTTTCTAATATTTCCTCAGCCGACTGATAAAAAGCTCTGCTCGTATGCAATCCCGTTAATTCATTAACCTTTGCATCTATATCAAAACGTTGAAAATCATTATCTTGATTGGTAAAAACAATAATAATCGCATCTTCTACATTTCCCCACTTCATTCTAAAGGCAGTATAATGCAATGCTACATTAGAAACATCTACACACCCCTCAATTGACGTACATTGTTTATTTAATTCTCTTAGTTCTTTAACAATACACTTTTTGCAAGGCGTGTTGAAAGCACAAAACAGTTCATAACACTTAGTATCATTTATATTTTTATCAAAAAATTTCGCAAAGTTGTCATTCATGTAAAGTATTTCATAATCATTGTCTATCACACAAACATAGGTATTCTTCAGATTACTTTTATTCATAAATCGGCTCCTCGTTCACTATACTATAAGGCAATCATTAAGTACATATGGTTATATTTTACAGGTTATTAAATAAATTATCAACTATTTTGTTTTTATCTTATAAATTCCCATTTTATCACATAAAAAAAGAATTATCGGTATAAAAAATATCTCTTTATACAAATAATTCTAACTATTAAAATATAAAAATATAACCACTTATATCATGTTTACAACATGCGTTTATACAAAACTACAACGTATTTTCTTGATTGATGTCAATCTGTTTCATTTCTAGGCGAAGATTAATATACTCTTTTAGTGCATAGTAAATAACCGCAAAAGTAGGAACACCGATAAACATACCTACTACATTAAATAACGCTCCTCCAAGGGTAACTGAAAATAAAATCCAGAAACTAGGTAACCCTAATTTATCCCCTAAAATAAGAGGTCCTAAAATATTTCCATCAAATTGTTGTAAGATAAGAATGAAAATAACAAAATATAACGATTGAATCGGTTGAATGATCAACAAGATGAAAATACCAGGAATTGCCCCAATAAATGGTCCAAATACAGGAATCATATTCGTAATTCCAACAATCACACTAAGCAAAGCAGCATATTTAATGCCTAATAGTGATAAACCGATATAACAGATAACCCCAATAATTAAAGAGTCAATCGCCTTACCAACGATGAAATCATAGAAAACTTGTTTGATAATATTGACTAATCGTCTTAAATAAGTAGCAACTGGTTTTGGTAAGATCGCAAAATTAATTTTTTTCACATTACTAATAAATACTTCTTTATCCAACAATAAATACATAGCGGCTGCAACACCGATTAAAATATTTAAAAGTGCTTTGATGATGCCATAAGAAGTAGATACAATTGTAGGTAATGTCGAAGTGAACATATCCGCAAAATACGTTAAAAAATCACTACTTTTTCCAACAATTTCATTAATTTTTGTCGTGTCTAAATGATAATCCTCAAATACATCGGTAATAAACTTAGTAAAACGGGTGATATAAATTTCATTATGCGAAACAAGATCGCTCACACTGCCAATGACAGCTGGGACAATTAAATAAAATAAGAAAGCAACTACTGCAATCGCAATGACTAATGACAACAACATGGATAATGTTCTTTTCCCTTTGCCTTTGCAATGCCAATTAGCAAAAACTCGTTTTTCAAAAAACATAACAATAGGATCTAATAAAAAGGCTAAAGCAAACCCAATGATAAAGGGAAAAAGCATACTTGTTATCTTACCCCATAAGTTTGATATAACACTAAAATTTGTTAGTAATACATATAGAATCAAAGTAAACGCTGAAATAATTATGCCAACATGTATTTTTTCTCTCATTTCCTTTGTTACTTTTATTTTCATTTTTTTCACACCCTTTGTTAGTATTCTACCATTTTTTTTCGCTTTTGCATATAAAAGAAAGAGGGACTCGCCCTCTTTTCTTATGTTGATTATCTAATTTCTACAATACGCATCACATTTGTTGCCCCAGTACCTGATGGGTAACCAGCAACAACGATAATCGTATCTCCTGGTTTCAATCCATGTGCTTTTGCAACAACATTAGCCATTTCTGTTTCTGTATCTTTTGTATTCAATTGATCAGAAACCATTGTATGTACACCCCAGTTAGCTGCTAAGCTACGTTCAGTAGCAGGATCAAAAGTAACAGCTAAAACAGGACAACAAGGTCTAAATTTAGAAATTCTTCTAGCACTTGCTCCTGATTGTGTAAAGACAACAATTGCTTTCACATCAATTGTTAAAGTTGTATCTGCCACAGATACCCCAATTGCATCTTCATTTGTACGTTTACTAGATTTGATAGACTCTTTTAAACGATCACGATAATTAATCGTTGGTTCAATTCCATTCGCAATGGTTACCATTGTTTGCACCGCTTCAGCAGGATACATACCAGCAGCACTTTCTCCAGATAGCATAATACAATCTGTACCATCTAAGATAGCATTTGCCACATCACTTGCTTCTGCTCTTGTTGGTCTTGGATTTCCTTGCATACTTTCTAACATATGTGTAGCAGTAACAACAGGTTTTCCTGCTATATTACAACGTTTAATCATTTCTTTTTGATAGATAGGAACTAATTCTAAAGAAACATCAACACCTAAATCACCACGAGCAACCATGATTCCATCTGCTTCATCAATAATATCATCTAAGTTATCATATCCTTCTTGGTTTTCAATCTTAGCGATAATCTGAATATTTTCTTTTCCTTCTTCTTTTAAGATTTTCTTAATATCTAAAATATCTTGTCTTCTTCTAGTAAAAGAAGCAGCAATATAATCTACATTGTTTTTACAACCAAAACGAATATCTGCTTCATCTTTTGCAGAAATGAATGGCATACTCAACTTAACATTAGGTAAGTTACAACCTTTTTTAGATTTTAATGTATGAGGATTTTCTACACGACAAACAAGTTCTCCTTCTTTCTTTTCAAGAATCGTAACTTTCATCTTTCCATCATCCATTAAAATATTTCCACCAACTTCAACATCTTCAAAGATTTCAGGACATTGAATATGGAAACGTTCATGATTTCCTAATACTTTTTCTCTTAAAATAGTAACAATATCACCTTTTGCGAAATCAACAGCACCATTTTCAAAATCACCTAAACGTACTTCAGGTCCTTTTGTATCTAACAAAATAGCAACATTGTTTCCTTTTACATCTGCGACTTCACGAATGCTTTTAATACGATTCCCATGTTCTTCATAATCACCATGCGAGAAATTTAAACGACAGATATTCATTCCAATATCCATTAATTTCCCAAGCATCTCTTTGCTTTCTGAAGCAGGTCCAATCGTACATATAATTTTAGTTTTCTTCATAAAAATTCCTTCCTTCTAATT
The DNA here is from genome assembly GCA_009916335.1 of Erysipelotrichia bacterium. The sequence goes on from SAAR01000106.1 coordinate 9,511, forward strand.
TTATACTAAACGATCAAATAAATTTTGTAGTTCTTTTCTTGAAGCTCTAGGCATATTTAATGCTTCTTCAATAGGCACTCCTACTATTTCCCCTCTTTGAATTCCAACACATTGTCCACCGATTCCCTGCATTAACAAATCAACCGCTTTTTCTCCCATACGAGAAGCTAATACACGATCATTTGGCGTTGGTGAACCTCCACGCTGAACGTGTCCTAAAACGGTTGCACGTCCAGAAAAACCAGTGAATTGACTTACTTTTCTAGCAAATGAATCAACATCGGTAATTTTTTCAGAAATTACCACAATCGCATGTCTTTTTTTCTTTACTAAATCAAATTCTTTTAATCGACCTAATACTTCTGTTTCTTCAAATCCTGTTTGTGCAGTAACAACGATTTCTGCTCCACAAGCTAATCCAGAATATAAAGCTAAATCTCCACAACGATTTCCCATCACTTCCACAACGGAACAACGATGATGAGAGTTTGAAGTATCTCTTAGCTTATCGACTGCTTCTACCACCGTTTGCAACGCAGTGTCAAAACCGATCGTAGTATCTGTACTTGTAATATCATTATCAATGGTACCTGGTAAACCAATACAATTGATACCCATATCCGTTAATGCCAACGCACCACGATAACTACCATCTCCACCGATGACTACAATGGCTTCAATACCAAATTTGTTTAACTGTTCTACGGCTTTTTTTCTCACTTCTATATCTTTGAATTCTGGTAATCGTGCCGAACCTAACATCGTTCCTCCACGATCTAGAATATCAGAAACTTTTTCACGAGTTAACACTTCAATGTTACCTTCTACCATACCACGATAGCCATCATGAATACCATATACCTCTAACCCTGCTTTTGTCGCCACTCTAGTAACAGCACGAATCGCTGCATTCATTCCAGGTGCATCTCCACCAGAGGTTAAAACACCAATTCTTTTTACCATATTGTTACCTCCAATATCCTGTTTAATGATACCATTATTC
>SAAR01000577.1 GCA_009916335.1 Erysipelotrichia bacterium
GTTTACGATAAGCCCATGATATACTACCCCATAGGTACCCTTGTGGACGCGGGTATAACGGAGATTATGGTCGTTACTGGTGGTAATCATGCCGGAAATTTCCTGCATATATTTATCTGTTTCATTAATCATTCGTCTTAATTCGGATAAAAATCAACAAGCTGAAAGTGTAAACATAGGAGAGCAATTGGTGGATATAGAAAAGACGATTGTATCAAATAAGGTAAATCGGCTGGTTTCAGATGTATTATATATAGCTGACAGTTTGAGGCTGGAGGACATTGGTTCTGATAATTATGAAGAGATTGAAGAAAAATGGACGGCCTTTTCTGATAGGAAAAGGATTTATGATCAGATTCGTTATATTGATATAGAGGGTAATGAGTTGGTTCGAATAAACTATTCCGAAGAAGGGGCATATGCCACAAAAAAACAGGATTTACAAAATAAGAAAGATCGATACTACTTTACTGATACCATCAATCTAAAACAAGATGAAATATACATATCAAAAATGGATTTGAATATTGAACATGATGAAATTGAACAACCAATAAAACCAATGATTCGTTTGTCCACACCTTTTTATGGAGATGATGGAAAATTAAAGGGAATCGTTATTTTGAATTATTACGCAAATGATATGTTGAATCAAGTGAAAAAAATAGCATCTACCAGCGAAGGGTATATGTTTATGCTAAATTCAAATTCATATTGGCTTTATAATGGGGAAGACAGTAGTAAAGAATGGGCATTTATGTATGATGACAAATTAAATGAATGTTTTAGCAATGTATTTCCTAATGAATGGAATACCATAACAAAAGATGGCGAAGGATCATTAATTACATCAAATGGTGTTTTTTCATTTTCAAATATATTAAAAGGCAACGAGTTTTCTATGGACTATAGTGGTTCTATCGTTCTTGATGAGGGTGATTGGTATGTGGTTTCATATTTATCACCGTATAGCCAAAAAGGGATTTTATTTTTTGAAACTTACCCTGAAAAAATAGTTAGCATATTCAAAATGAATATTTGGGTATTCTTTTTGTTGATTGTTATTTCATTTATCATAGGAATACTTATAACAATTAATAAATTAGAAAAGGATAAAATTAAGTATTTCTCTGAGTATGACACAATGACTGGCATATACAATAGACGTGCTGGTTTTGAAAAATTAAATAGAATATACAGGGATGCACCAAAAAACGGAGTGACTATAAGTGTCTGCTTTATCGATATAAATGGATTAAAGGACGTGAATGACCATTTAGGGCATGAATCTGGAGACGAACTGATTTTAAGTATTGTTAACGGTATCAAAGATAACATTCGTGATACGGATTTTGTATGCCGACTTGGTGGTGATGAATTTTTGATTATATTTAATAATCTAGATGAAGCTGATGCCGAAAAAGTATGGTTAAGAATCAATGAGGGATATAGAAAAATCAATGAAACGGAAGGTAGAAAATATATTATTAGCGCAAGTCATGGAATAGAAGAATTTAAATTCTGCGGGATCTGAATCCTTCTCTTTTTGACCAGCAACAAAAACATCAGAGATAGTCTTACCATCTTCTAGTAAACCTGTAAGTAAAGGTGGCCCATGGCTCTCACAGAAAGAAACAGCAACATAATCGCTGTATCCAAAGTATGCTTTAGCCCCAGAATGTAGGAAGGCATCAGCCATAGTAGAGTTCCAAGCACCTCGACAAATACTCATATACACCATACTGCTAGGAAAGTTTGGGGAATACTTCTTTATAAAATCAGGAGTGACACCATAATTTCCGTACCATAAAACAAGACGCCCTTTCTTCAAATCATCTTCATAAGTAACTTTGTTTGCACTAGTGACCTGCATATTTGTATGTAGAATCACAATTCCCAAAGGCCAATTCCAGCCAAATTTATCTTGCCAAAGGCTTAATATCCCATTGTAAAAAGATTCTCCATGGCTACTTATTAAAATGATACCGTAGTCATCTAAATTTTTAAAA
>SAAR01000578.1 GCA_009916335.1 Erysipelotrichia bacterium
ATACCTGACTTTTTGATTTCAACCGAAATAATGGTGCTAAATCTTATATTCGAACAATTTTTTAATGTAAGTACCCTTTAAAACACGCGGTAATAGATCTAGATTTAACACTTTACTAAATGGTTCAATTATTGATCTGGAACCAAGATTAAAGTAATCGTATTTATATTTTGTAACGTTGAAGTTTCGACAAAATTCGATAATTTGATTCGTGTGTATTTTGTCTTCAAATACTTTAATTTGAAGAACTCTCAACATAAATAGAGCAATGTAATTAATAAGAAAATGACCATAGATTGCATTACGTGTTTGAACGTATACTGGTCTAGCTTGTAATTTTGATTTTAATATCCGGAATGATTCTTCAATCCGCCACAGATGGTGATATGTGTCATACATTGTTTGTGAACTTAACTTTGTTTCACTCGTAATAAGCATGTTATAACCCGCTAGAGAAAGGTCGTGGTTTATTTTATCTTCTTTGAGAACAGTAATGATTTCTGCTTCTTCGCCCACAACGCCTTCATTATCTACACTCGTGAATGTAACATACTTACTACCATCACCGTATTCCATTCTCTTCGCGCCACTGATGGAAAGTATACGTACTTTTTCAACCATTTTATTAATTTCCGCCCGTTGTTTAATGGCGAGACTTGGATTGAAAGTAACCATTCTTTTTTGGCGAAGAAATACTTTTCTTTTCTTGCCCACTTCGTTTTCTACTGAATACGGAAAATCATCAGTCCATACTTTATAACGATACTTTTCTTTACCGTTTTCATCATAGACACTCTTATAGTCGTTATCGTTAAGTATCCAGCTTTCTTCAACGTCGTTTAACATTTTTACTGATTGTGAATATAAGTAACCATCGCCATTTTTCATCGCTTCTATGATGTTTTTCGTGCAATTTAACCCTTTATCTGCGACTTGAACGACTTTTCCTTTAATATTATGCCGTTTTTTCATCTCACTAATCACATCCCGAATCACTGGTTTTTCACTCTCGTTACCTGGAAAAAATTTGGCCGCTAGAGGTACCTGGTCACCATCAAGCAGAAGTCCCATCCCCACAAGTGGATCACGTCTATTTTCTTTGCTTGGTCCCTTTTTTCTCAATTCATCTTCATTATCAATTTCAAAGTAAAAGTTTGTCGCATCAAAGTAAACATTATCGGTATTTCGTTTATATTGTTTCTCATATCGATAATTTAATATTTCAATAATACTTTCATGCTCTTCACCCAAAAAGTCAAGACCTCGATATAATTCGTGTTCGCTAAATGCATAGGTTCCAAATAGAGAAGGTAGAACTTCCACATTAGTTTTATATTTAGAACAAGGTTCGATAACGCGGGCATACACTAACCCTTTCATTAACTGATAAACATCAAACTTAAAACCTTCTCTAATTGTTAAAAGTTCAAATTCCCGCTCTAAGTTAAACCGATTAAAGAAGCCATTCAAAAGAAAAGACCCGACATTCTTATTACTGTTATCACTTATTTCTTCGCGTTTAAGTTTATCTTTTTCACTTTTCACTTTTTCATTCATTACTTTTACTTCAGAAGTGAAATGGGCGATTGGATCAGTTATACCTTCCGCGATTAAATCTTCAACATAGCCTAAATACTTAACAGAACGATGCGCTGTTTCTTTTTTATTAGAATCACGGAAACTTTCATAAATTTGTAAATACATCCCCTTTTTATTTGTAGACTTTTTTAAGAAATAAGCCATATATTAACCCCTTTAAATGGTATAACACCATTAACACCATCATTATAACATACATAAATATTTTTATACAAGTCCCATAATAAAAATCACCTTACTTTGTAAGGTGAACCGCTAAAACCTGTTATTCCGTCAAAAACTTTATGGTGTTAAATCAAAAAGACGGGATCATCAACAGATAAACGATGAGACGTCCTTCTCTTTTTCATTTGAACTCTCCTTTCTAGGCAAGAAAGACAAGTTCATTATAAGAAATAAATCGGAA
>SAAR01000579.1 GCA_009916335.1 Erysipelotrichia bacterium
GATTATAGGGGCTGTTTATTTATTTTAATGATATAATAACCCTAAAAGGAGGACGTTATGCCATACCATATATTTATTAATCGAGAATCTGGAAATGATAATATTTCTATTTTTTATGATGAACCTACTTTTGTAGTTATTGCCAATAAAGACGATTTACCAGCAATTCAATTAATTGAGGAATCTCAAAAACCAGGTATATATATATTACTAGGAGATAATAAACGTTATGTAGGTCAAGCCTCTAATTCTATTTTTTCTAGGTTACAACAACACAATACAAATAAACCATGGTGGAACAAATTAATATTTTTTGGACGTGAAGATGGGCATCTATCTAAAGCACAACTAGATCTTTTAGAACGTTTAATCATTGAAAAAATGAATACTGCTAATATTGATTTAGATAATAGCACTCAAGGAAATAAAAGCTATATTGATAAATTAAGCAAATTTTCAGCTCTGTCATTATGGAATAAGGTTGAGAAACTATTGAATGATGTTGCCAATATCGATTTATTTGATTCAGAACACATTCAAACTGAAGATAATAGTGACAACTCAACTCTAAATAGTCATATATCAATCATATTTGGAGAATCATTATATACTGGGAAATCATATAGAGATGTATTTACGCAATTAGTTTCTAATTTAGTATTATCCGCAGAGTTGGATAAATTGATTCCTTTAATGAGTCCTAATGAACCCAATACAGTACAAATACTTGGCAATAGAGAACATATATCAGCTAAAGGGACGAAGTTGACTAAACCAATAGAACTAACTAAATACCATATGTATGTTAATTTTTCAAAAATAGGCTTATACAATCAAATCAAAAAATTAGCTGAACTGACTGGAAAAAAAGTTATATTTGAAAGGTGGTAATTCATATGGTTAAACAAATCGTTCTTCCCATCAAAGATTCGAATGTCTTAAAAATGGTCCAAGATACGTTACTTGATAGTTTTCGGGCTGGGCGTCGTAACTACACGATCTTTCAAGTCGGTAAGGCCACACTACTCCGTGTGAGTGATGTCATGAAATTAAAAAAATCCGATGTCTTTAACCCAGATGGTTCTATCAAAAGCACGGCTTTTATTCATGATAAAAAAACAGGAAAAGCGAATACGTTATATTTGAAACCAGTACAACAAGATTTATTGATTTATCATGATTGGCTGGTCCAACAAAATCTTAATTCTGAATGGTTATTTCCATCAACCTCTCGCCCAGAGCGCCATATCACTGAAAAGCATTTTTATAAGGTCATGGCGCACGTTGGCGATCTTTTAGGTATCAATTACTTAGGAACGCATACCATGCGTAAAACAGGCGCTTACCGTGTTTATACGCAGTCGAATTATAATATTGGTTTAGTGATGCATCTACTAAACCATTCAAGTGAAGCCATGACCTTAACGTATCTTGGATTAGATCAAGCTAGTCGAGAAACGATGTTAGACCAAATTGATTTTGGGTAATGAATGTTTAGAACTTAGTAGTCGTCCAAAAACGACTACTTTTTTTGTTGAATCGTCCTCGGACGATTCAATGCTTTTGACTTGTAAGAACAGGATTGAATGAAGCCATACTGTTCGCATATTTTTAGTGGATGAACAAACAAAATACGAGAGATTTTTTGTTCGTTCATCCATGGTTTTAGAAAAATGAGGAACGATTTTGGAAGAAGAAAATCGTCTCTTTTTTTTCTTCTTTTTGTATGACAAAAAGAAAGATCTTTTGCCCATTTTATTTTTATAAAATGGGTAGGTGACGTTTGCGTAAAGCAAATCGACACAATCCAAAGGGGATAAAAGGGGAAAGTGAAACTTCCCCCTTTTCAAGCCACATTGTAATACAAGAACGAAGTGATTTGTATTACAATGTGATAGCTTGCAGTATTTTTTGATTTATATTTGCTATTTTGTTATAATGATTGTAACCGAATAGGGCGCAATGCTTATTACAAAATCAATGACAAAGGGCGATTGA
>SAAR01000580.1 GCA_009916335.1 Erysipelotrichia bacterium
CTACTATAAGCTCATAAAAACAGTACAAAGCGATCCAGAGTTTGATACAAAAAGAGCTAAAAAGAAATTGCGTCGCTATGTAGAAAGCCATGAGCATGCAATTCGCCTTAAAGCTGAAATTATGATTGATCATTTTCACGAACAAGTTATAGGGTTAAGAAAAATCGGCGGAGATGCAAGAGCGATGGTTGTAACAAACGGGATAGACCGTGCAATTGAGTATTTCCACGCTTTTAACAACTACCTCAAAGAACGCAAAAGCCCTTATAAGGCAATAGTCGCTTTTTCAGGAGAACAAGAGTATGGTGGGGTAAAAGTAACGGAAGCTACGCTTAATGAATTTTCATCAAACGACATACCAAACCGTATCCAAGAAGATCCATATAGATTTCTAATTTGCGCCGATAAATTTCAAACAGGTTATGATGAACCACTACTACACACAATGTATGTTGATAAAACATTAAGCGGTATCAAAGCGGTGCAAACTCTTTCAAGACTCAATCGTGCACATCCAAAAAAGCATGATGCCTTTGTTTTAGATTTTCTCAATGATGAAGAGACGATAAAGGCTTCTTTCTCTCCATTTTACAGGGGCACCATTTTAAGTGGTGAAACAGATCCAAATAAACTGCACGACCTTAAAGCAGCTCTCGATGATGCAATGGTGTATTCGGATGCACAAATCGATCAATTGGTCAAAATGTATCTGGAGGGAGAATCAAGGGAAAAGCTTGATCCGATTTTAGATGTTTGTGTAGCCATTTATAATGACGACCTAAGTGAAGATGAACAAGTTGCGTTTAAAGGCAATGCAAAAGCATTTAACAGGACTTATTCTTTCTTGGCTTCTATATTGCCGTACACAAATTCCCAGTGGGAAAAACTGTCGATTTTCATGAACTTCTTAATCCCTAAGCTACCATCTCCTGTGGAAGATGATTTGTCAAAAGGCATTTTGGAAACTATTGATATGGATAGTTATCGAGTTGAGAAAAAAGCTGTTATACAGATACAGCTACCTGATGAAGATGGAATGATAGAATCAGCAGAAGTTGGAGGAGGTTCTGGAAAACCTGAACCAGAACTTGATCGGTTATCTAATATATTGAAAATATTTAATGACCAGTTTGGAAACATTCCATGGAGTGATTCAGATAGAGTCCATAAGCTTATAACAGAGGATATTCCAGCGCGTGTTGCAGCTGATGCGGCTTATCAAAACGCTATAAAAAACACGCCTCATACAGCCCGAATTGAGTCTGATAAGGCATTGGCAAGAGTTATGGTGTCTGTGTTAAAAGATGATACTGAGTTATTTAAACAATTCAGTGACAACCCAGAATTTAAGAGATGGATGCAGGATATGATTTATGGGCTTACTTCCAGTGCAGGAATAACTAGAACCGTTGTGTAGTATTTTTGGGAACGATACAATATAAAACATGGTAATATCCCAAGATATAAGACAAAAAAATTATATGTTGAGGCTCTAGTTATTATTGTAAGACTCAATAATAGAACTAGCCTCATTAAGCCCATCAGAAGAGATATTATAAAGATCTCCTGCTATCCATGCAGTTTCAATATTTGATGGGTGTTTTTCTCTGATAGTTTTAAAAATAGCTTTTATTTCTTTTATTTTGATTTGTTTTTGAAAAGCAAAAAATAATAAAGAGTGAAGAGTATACTCTTTTTTGTCATTTTTATTTTGCAAAATTTGAGAAAAATTATTTCTACCTAAAAATAAAAGAAATTCAAGAGTAGTTAATTCTAATGATAAGAAATCTTTGATAAATTTGATGCTTGGTTTATGTTGCGATTTAGCAATAAATAGAGAAAACAGAGCTTTTGTATCAGATGTCGATAATTCATTATTACTTTGCTTTATGTCCTGTAAGAAGTCGAAGAAAAAATAAACACTTTCTATCTCATCAATATTTGCAATAAAATAGTCAATAAAATTAAAATATTGGGATAATACAAAACTGTTAAT
>SAAR01000107.1 GCA_009916335.1 Erysipelotrichia bacterium
GTAGGATAGTGCGTGGCGGAGCAGACGGAAGCTACGGTATAGAGGTTGCAAAGCTTGCAGGAGTTCCAAACTCTGTGGTAAAAAGGGCAAAAGTAATACTGCAAGATTTAGAGCAGCAGGGGTTAGAGCAAAAGCCACAGCACGATATATATGTACCACGGCAGGAAGACTTTCAGATTTCAATAGCATCTAGAAAAAACGATGAAATAATAGAAAATCTAAAACAACTTGATGTTAATACATTAACGCCGATAGAGGCATTGACAGTGCTTTACGACTTGGTAAAGCAGGCAAATGGTTAAAAACATATGTGAAAAGATAAAGAGGGGGTGCCTTTCGTGCCAAAAATAAATGTGCTTCCAAAGCATCTAGCAGAACTGATTGCGGCAGGAGAGGTAGTCGAACGCCCTTCTTCTGTTATTAAGGAGCTTATAGAAAACTCCATTGATGCAGGAGCAACATCAATAACAGTTGAAATAAAGCACGGTGGGATAACTTATATTAGAATAACTGATAATGGTTGCGGAATTGAGCACGAGGATGTTCCAAAGGCGTTCCTTAGCCATGCAACCAGCAAAATAGCAACACCAGATGACTTAGCATCTATTGGCACTCTTGGTTTTCGTGGTGAGGCATTGGCATCAATTGCGGCAGTGTCAAAGACGGAGGTAATAACAAAGGTTTTGGAAGAGCAAATTGGTACACGATGTGTTGTTGCAGGGTCAGAGCAAATTGAGTTTGACGATGCAGGTTGCCCGCAAGGTACAACAATAGTAGTGCGGGATATCTTTTATAACACACCAGCCAGAATGAAATTTTTAAAAAAAGATGTAACAGAAGGCAATGCAGTTGCAGCAGTTGTTGACAGGCTTGCACTTTCACATCCAGAGATAGGCATAAGGTTTATAAGAGATGGCAAGGAAATACTTTTAACTCCCGGTGACGATAAGCTTGAATCAGCAATTTATGCAGTGTTTGGCAAGGAGTTTTCACAGGGGCTTATTTCAACTGACTATGAACTTAACGGCATAGGCGTTAGTGGATTTATTTCAAAGCCACTTGCAAGCCGTTCAAATCGCAGTATGCAGTTTTTCTTTTTAAATGGTAGGCTTGTGAAGAGCCAAACGGCAACAGCGGCAATAGAACAGGCATACAAAAACTCAATAATGGTTGGTAAATTTCCATCTTGTGTATTAAATATTTCTGCACCGTATGAAAGTGTTGATGTAAATGTTCATCCCGCTAAAACACAAGTAAGGTTTGAGAATGAAAAGAAGATTTTTGATGCAGTTTATTATGCAGTTAAAAGCTCATTAGATAAAAAAGATACACCTGCGAAGGTGGACTTGTCTAAACTTAAAAGTGCATCAAATTTTGCAAGTGTACAAAAGGTAGAGCAAATAGCTTTTGCAAAAAAGAATGAAGATTTTTGGCAAACAAAAAAAGCTTCAGATTACATAGCAGTACAAAATAAAACACAAAAACAAGAAGAGCCAATAGCTCAGGAGATTTACAAAACGGTGCTGTCACAGCCATCACAGGCAGAGTATAAAACCAAAAACGATGAAGAGCCACAGTTTGTAAAAAAGCATGAGTCTAATGTTATTAAGAATGAGTCTTTAAATCAAGCAGAGGTTAAAGAAAATTTAAATCATCAGCAAAATTCAATACAAGAATCACCTATTCAATATGAGCAACAACAGCCGATAAATAGTGCAAGTCAAGAAATTAATTTTAAAATAATTGGTGAAGCTTTTAAAACATATATAATAGTAGAACTTGATAAAAAACTACTAATAATAGACAAACATGCTGCTCACGAAAGAATGATTTATGAACAACTTAAGAGTAACCAAAAACTTTCAAATACGCAGCTTTTGCTAGCACCTGTTACAGTCACAGTAAGTAAGGAAGAATATTCAGTGCTTATGGATAGCAAAGAACTTTTGAGTAATGCGGGTTTTGAGCTTGATGACTTTGGATCGGGTACAGTAGTTGTGCGGGAGTGCCCTGTTGAATTAGGCACTCAGGATATTACTCAAATGGTGCAGGAGCTTGCGGGGTATTTGCTTTCAAACAGAGAGCCAGTTTTAGAGCAACTGGACTGGATTTATCATTCAACGGCATGCAGAGCTGCGATAAAAGCAGGGGATAAAACCAGCGACTATGAGCTTTTACATTTTGTGAAAACTCTACTTTCTAATGAATCTATCCGTTATTGCCCACATGGCAGACCGGTTTTTATACAAATGACAAAGAGCGAGCTTGAAAAGCAATTTGGAAGACTTTAAATGAGCAGAGGCGGTGGACAAGCTATGAATAAAATACCTGTAATAGCTGTAGTTGGGCCAACTGCGTCGGGTAAAACAGCACTAGCTGTTGAACTTGCTAAAATATACGATGCAGAAGTGGTATCTTGCGATTCAATGCAGGTTTATGAGGGTATGGATATAGCAACAGCCAAACCGAGTGCTGATGAAATTCAGGGCGTTCCACATCACCTTATTAGTGCAATAAGTAGAGATTGCAATTTTAGTGTAGCTATGTATAAGGAACTTGCAAGTAAAATTATTTCAGATATTAACCAAAGAGGCAAGAGGGTAATTCTTGTTGGGGGCACTGGTCTTTATGCCCAGGCATTGCTTGATAATTTAGAGTTTTTTGATGTTCCAAAAAATGATGATATAAGACAAAACCTTTTAAAAAGAGCAGAGCAACAAGGCACACAAAGTATGCTTGATGAGCTTGAAAAAATAGACCCTGAAACTGCAAAAAACACCCATCCTAACAATCAAAAAAGAATAATAAGAGCGCTTGAGGTGTATTACACATCTGGGCAAACAATGTCACAGCAAGTTGAAAATTCTCGGCTTAATCCGTCGCCTTACGATGCGTGTATGATAGGGCTTGACTTTAAGGATAGGCAAAATTTATATGACAAAATTAACAAGCGAGTAGACATAATGCTTGAAAATGGACTGCTTGATGAAACAAAGCAGTATATGAAAGAAGAGCATAGCTCAACGGCAAATCAGGCGATTGGCTGTAAGGAGTGTGTACAATATTTAAAAGGTAATGTAACCTTAGAGCAGGCAACGGAAAAGTTAAAAATGGAAACTCGTCGATATGCAAAACGTCAGCTAACTTGGTTTAGGAAGGACAAAAGAGTAAACTGGCTATTTATAGATGAACTTGATTTTTCACATATTTTAAATCAAGCGTGCAAAGTAATAGATGAATCAAAAATTTTTGGAGGTTGATATAATTTGAATAATAATATTGTTTTAAAAAAAATAATATCAGCTTTTTGTGCTATCTTCTTGCTTGTATATATATCTTATCAGGGATATATGATGGTTTATAAGCCAGTTAAAACAGAAATAGCTTATGAATATACAATTTATGATACGGTGCAAACTCAAATTTTTGTTGTACGTGATGAGAAATATATTACAAATAATGCAACGGGAACTTTTGTGCCTGTTGTTGAGGATGGCAAGCGTGTCTCAAATTCACAAGAGGTTGCTATAGTTTTTGCAAACACGCAGGCGGCTTCAAATTATATAAGAATTAAAGAGCTTGAAGAAAGTATAGAGCGGTATAAAACTCTTGCAAGTCAAGCAGAGGGTTACACAATCGACTTAGATACAGTTGATGATGAAATAACTTCTAGGCTTTTTTCGTATATTGATACTATTTCAACAGGTAAACTGGATACATTAAAAGACAGCAGTGATGCACTGCGTGATAAGATTATAACAAGGCAAATAGTAACAGGCCAAACAATAGATTTTGCCTCCAGAATATCTTCTCTTGAATCAGAGCTTTCAAGTATTAAAAAAAAGGATTCAACTTATCAAAGTATTACAGCTACACAAGCAGGATATTATATAAACGAAGTTGACGGCTTTGAAAACACAATTTCCTATGATAATGCAACATCATTAACGGTTGATGATATAGACAAGGCGCTTGAAACATCTGCAAGCCAAATTCCTTCAAACGCAGTGGGCAAATTGGTTAATAATTTTGACTGGTATATGGTTTGTAATGTAGATAGCAACAGTGTAGGAAATATTGGTGTTGGAGATAAAATCAAGGTTTTGCTTCCATTTTCGTCAGTTAGCGAGGTTACGGCTGAGGTTGTAACTATTAATGATACCAATTCTGAAAAGACCGCATTGATATTAAGATGTAATCTTATGAATTCAGACCTTTCAACTTTAAGGAAAGAGAGTGCCGAACTTGTTTTTAATAAGTATAAAGGCTTTAAAGTTCCTTCATCTGCAATCAGAATAAATGAAGAAGGTGAAAAGGGAGTATATGTTCAAACAGGGAATATAATAAGCTTTAAGAAAGTAGAAGTACTATATTCTAGTAAAGAATTTTTGCTTGTTGGTAACAAGGATGGGCTAAAAGGATACATAAATCTTTATGACAATATTGTTGTTGAAGGGACTGATTTGTATGATGGAAAAATCATTAGTTGAACAAAGATTTTATAATATTGATGAAAACTTAAAGAGAATAAGATATAGTATAGAAGAAATCGCTGTGAAAATTGGAAGAAATCCAAGTGATATTAAATTAATGGCTGTGTGTGGTTGTATGTTGGGATGGCAAAACACACTATTAGCTACTTTTATTGCTATTTTATTAGCAGGTAGTTATGCTACATATTTAATCGCTAGTAAAAAGGTTAGTAAACGCACACATATTGCGTTTGGTCCTTATTTATGTATTGGTATTTTTATCGCTACACTATATGGGACACAGATGATTACGATGTATTTATCATTATTTAATTTGTAGATTTAAGAGGGATAGATGATGGCAACTTATAAATATATTGCTAAAGACATGAATGCAAAAAAAGTAACAGGAAAAATGGAGGCAAGATCAAGAAGTGAACTTGTCGATTTTTTGCGTAAAAAAGATATGTTTTTAATTCAATGTAAAGAGTTGAGCGATAAAGAGAAAACAATGTATACGTTTAAATTAAATGAGTTGGCAGAATTTAATCGTCAGTTAAGTACCATGTTAGGTTCTGGTATTTCTTTAATACGAGCGATGTCTATTCTAGTGAAAAGAGATAATAAAGTAAAAATTAAAAATACATATAAAAATATTTATGTAAAACTACAACAAGGATTTCCTTTATCTGTTGCTTTACAGGAACAAGGAAATAGTTTTCCATTGTTGATGATTAACATGATTCGCTCAGGGGAAGAAAGTGGGCAGTTAGAATTAACCACAAAGAAACTAGCTGTACAGTATGAGAAAGATTATCGTATGAAAAATAAACTTCGTAATGCGATGATTTATCCAGTTGTTTTATTAGTGATTACCGTCGTTGTTGTCTTTCTAATCTTTACCCTTATTTTACCAACGTTCTTTGAATATTTTGAAGGTGGCGATATGCCTGCGATTACACAAGGAGTCTTAGCTCTTTCTCATTTTATGAGTGATTACTGGTATATTGTATTAATTGTTATTTTATCTGTGATTGCCCTTTGGCTAATTTTACTTCGTGAAGATAAAGTACGTTTATGGTACGATAAAACAAAGTTAAGAATGCCTATATTTGCCAAGTTATTGCGTACTGTTTATACGGCTCGATTTGCAAGAACGTTAAGTTCTTTGTATTCGAGTGGGGTTTCGATGATTAACGCTTTACTACTAACCAAAGATACGATTAATAATACTTACATTGCGAATCAGTTTGATGAGGTTGTGAAGTTGATTCGTGATGGGACAACGCTATCCATTGCCATTCAAAAAATTGATGGGTTTGATGCTAAATTATACAGTTCTATCTTTATTGGTGAGGAAAGTGGAAAATTAGATGAAATGTTAGAATCCATTGCTGATGATTTTGATTATGAAGCAGAGATTGCATCACAAAGAATGGTTACTATATTAGAACCAGTTATGATTGTGATTCTTGCTTTAATTGTAGGAATTGTTATGATTTCCGTCATGTTGCCACTATATACGATGTATAGTAGCATTGGTGCATAAGAAAGGAGCTTTCTATGAAAAAAGAAAAT
The DNA here is from genome assembly GCA_009916335.1 of Erysipelotrichia bacterium. The sequence continues at coordinate 6,051 of SAAR01000107.1, forward strand.
GTTGTGTATCTATCTAATGAAAGTATTCAATTGATTGTCGGTAGTGATGATCATAAAGATATGATTAAAATTTATCAATATAAAAGCTATCCTTTTAATGAAGGTACGATGATCAATGGTGTAATTACTGATGAATTTGAAATTAAAAATACATTAAAGCAATTAGTGGAAGAAGGTATTCATGAAGTGAACCTAGTCATTGATAGTGGGCAGATTCTTTCTAAAAATATTGCGATTCCTAAATTAAAAGAAAGTGAAATTTATGGAGTGATTAAAGATGAATTATCATCACTTGGGGAAAATAGTGAAGATTTAGTTTATGATTATGCGTATATAGGATCTGCAAAAGAAGGAAAAGGGATGCAGATACTTGCTTGTGCAGTAGAGCGAAAATTAATTAGTAATTATCTTGAGATATTTACAGAGTGTGGCATTAAAATTAAAGGGATTGATTTCTCCATTAATATTTTACGAAAGTTGATGAAAGAAATACATACAAATAATGATGATAGTTATTTAATTTCATTGATTGATGGAAATAATTTAACCTCTGTTTTATTTGAACACAATCAATATAAATTATCGTATCGTTCTCGTATTGTGAATCCACGCAAAACCATTTTATTTGAACAGGAAGTAGCTTCTAATTTAGCGAATATTTATCAGTTCTCAGTATCAGGGGAAAACAGTGTACCTATACAGCGTGTTTATTTTTGTGGGTTACATAAAGTAGAAGAAGGATTATTACAACGTATGGAGAATAATTTGAATATCCCTGCACAAATATTAGAAAAGCCTTCTTCCATTTATATTGTAAACAATCAAGAGGGTTTCCATTTGGATAAGTATATTCTTCCAGTTGGTTATTTATTTAAGAAGTAAGGAGGAGCAGAATGTTTAAACGTATTACAAATAAAGATATTGATCTTTTAGTTGCTTATCAAAGAAAAAATGAAGCTTCTCCCTATGCATCACTAATCAAGATGGCTATTTTACCTATCTGTCTTATTTTAGTGTTTGCGAGTATTTTTGTTGTGCAAACATTAAGAATTAACTCATTAGATGAACAGATTGCACAAAGTGAGCAAAATATTCAAAATTATAATAAGAAGATAGCGAATGTAGGTAGTGAGGCATATGCACTTTACAATGAAATGGCAGAAAAAAACAGTCAAATTGAAAAAGTGATTGAAAATATTCATTCTTATCCACGATTAAGTACAGAAGTAATGAATGTATTTTTAAAAAATCTAGTAAATGGATTATCATTGTCGAGTATTTCCTTTCAAGAAGGTGTGATTTCCATTAGTGCGAATGCGAGTAATGTTTTAACCATTGAAAATTATGTGCGTACATTAAGAAATACGAATTTATTTTTAAGTGTCGATTATCGTGGTTACCAGACAAATGAAACAGTAAAAACGATTACTTCTGATGAGGATAAAGAGGGGAAAGAAGTAAGTAGTAAAGTGTATGTATTCCAAGTAAATTGTGTATTGAAAGGAGTTGATGAATAATGAAATATAAACTTTCTAAAAGAGAGATTACATTATTATATATCCTTTTAATCTTATTGATTATTGTGTGTGGTTGGTTCTTTATCATTGAGCCATCATTTAGTCAATATAATGAAAAGCAGATTGTTTTAAGTGAAAAACAAGGAAAGGAAAACACTTTAAAAGCAACGTATGATGATTATAAGAATGCACCTAAAAAAGCAATTGAAGAGAGTGTTAAATATTTAGAGAACAAAGAGAAACTGCATGTGTTGATGAGTAGTGAAGATATGGATCGTACACTAACGGGTATGGCTTTACTTTATGGGTTAACACCATATAGTTTAAGTATTGGGGAAGTGGAAGATATAGATGTTGTTAGCTATCAAGAATATTTAAAAGAAAAAGATAAAGAGTCTAGTGAAACAATTGATGCGAAAATGGTTAAAAAGGTAGAAGTATCTATGAGTTTAGCAGGGGATATATATAATGCATTTGCTTTAGCAGATAGTATTAAAGATGATGATTCAATGCGTTTAAAAAGCTATGCTTATCTTAAAGGGGAAAGTGTAGAAAAAAGTCAGATGAATTTAGTCTTTGATATTTATATGGTTAATGAATAGAAGGTAATGATATGAAGAAAAATACGAAAGGATCAACATTAGTAGCAGCAGTGGCAGTGATCATGGTTATCATGGTTATTTTAGGTGCGTCATTAACGATTGCCTCTTCGTATTATAAACGTAGTGTGAATGAGAATATAAAGAAACAGGTTTATTTAGATGCAAAGTCAGGGGCGAATGTCATTGCTTCTTATATCGAAGAAGGCAATGAACAATTCATTCCTAAAGAAAAAGGGAATAAGATTCAGATTAAAGAAGTAAGTGTAGAGAGTGTCAGCAATACACTGAGTGGCTATGTTTTAAGAGTTGATGAACATACGATGAAAGTTGTGATGGTTGCTAAATTTGATGAACAATTTACTTATTCCATACAGTTAGTGATGAAGTTTGAACAATTAAGATGGAAAACAAATGCTTATTGTAAAGCAAAAGAGGGGGATACTTTATGTTAAAGAACAAAAAAGGTATGACTCTTGTGGAAACCATTGTAACGATTGCGATCTTTTCCATTGCGGCTTTGGTGTTAGTAACAGGCTTTTCAACTGTTATTCGTTATATGGGAGAAGCATCACTCCTTAAAAATACAGGGAATGAAGTGTATTCGTTAATAGAAAAAGATGAACAAGATAGTGGTTTCAACAAAACGCAAAAACAAGTTAGTATTGTTTTAGAGAATAATACAATTCATGATCAGGTAATGATGTATGAAAGCAGTAAAACAACAACGAATGGAACAGATGGAGATGAAGTGAAGTTTCATAAGTTTGTTAGAGAACAAAATGAAGAGGTTGTTGTAAAAAAATTTTATGAATTAGTAGAAGAAGCAAAAAATTATTACAATAATCATAAAAATGATTGGTATTTAGAATATAATAAAAAGTTAGAGGAACTAAATAATCAAGGTGTTAAGGGGCTTGACGGATATTCTTCATATACAAGTAATTATATGACTAATGATCGATTTATTAATTATTTTTATATTATGTATATGAATGGAGACACATATCCACAGATGGAACGAGAAATTATTGATCTATGTAATATAAAGTTTGATCAGTTGAGTGGATCACCTTCAAAAAAAGTTATTAATGAAGTAAGAATTGGCGAGAGAAATATGTATATGAAGTGTGTCTATTTATCTGATTGTAATGAGGTGTTAATTGTAGCAGATGAATATCCTAAAACACCTAAAGTGAATCAATGGAGAACAAGGCTTATATATAATCCAAAAAATAAGCATTGGTATTACAAGATGCATTATGCTGTCAATGAAGATACCACTAATTTCTATTTCAATGTCGCTGGATTGACAACACAAAAACAATATGATGAATTGCTATTAACAATAGCAAGCAATACGTCTTGGATAAGGATTGATGTTTAAAATATAGGAGATGATTTTATGAAATTACTAAGAGATAAAAAAGGAATGACATTAGTAGAAGTTGTGGTTGTTCTTTTAATTATGTCTATTTTATTAGTCATCATGGGTAGTCTTATTTTAAATGCTTTTAAATATTTTAATCAAACAACAGATCAAGATTTGGATAAACGTTCTTTAGATTCTATTAGTGAATATGTCAGAGAAGAATTGTTGTATGCACAAGATGTGCGTGTATATAGCACAAGTGAAGTAAAGAAAGCAACACAGGAAGAAGGATTTGCGGCAACACAATGGCAGACATTATTTATTAAAGAAGGTAAGTTATATAAAAATGGAGAAATGGTTTATACGGATTCTTTTTACAATCAAAAAAAGCTTTATATAGATGTACAGGGAATTAAAAACTATCGTTTAGATATTCATTATTCTTTAAAAGAAGAGGATAAAAAGACATATGAAACAAATGATACTTTAGAATTGCTTAATTTAAAGGTCAAGATTGAAAAGACGAAAGATTTTTATCCTTTTAAGAATATCGTAGATAGAACAGAAATTAGTGAAGATGTACAAATTTATTATCAGAAAGTAAAGGAAGAAGAAAATATCGAGCCAGATGTACCTGTTGATCCTGAAAAAGGGACAGTGGCTGATCAAATCAAATGTTTAACTTTACATAACAACCGATGGAAGTTTGTTGATAATCACTATTATAGAGCGGGGGATATGGTTTATCATAATGGCTATTGGTGGCAATTATATAATACCGATAATTATATAAGCGGACCACAAATTCCAGGTATACAGAATACAGTATGGAAAAAAATAGATGCTTATTTTGATGAAAATAGTATTTATTTAAAAGGCGACATAGTTATCTTTAATAATAAGTATTATAA
>SAAR01000581.1 GCA_009916335.1 Erysipelotrichia bacterium
ACCAAATTAATGAAGATTTTAAAAATTTTGATACTATAGTTGAAGAGATGTTATTAGATTTAGATGATTAAAACAATATCAGCATTGAGACTGTTCAGAATTTTGTGCCAGTAGCCGATAGGTTCTAAAATTATATTATAGTCAAGGGTCGTGTTCAATAATCTACAGCTTGTTGAACTTTCATATAATAGAGCATCATTTATTTAAAAATCAAGAAGCAATCTTATATGATTATTAACTATATTTAGATATAAAATACTATTATAAAACATTATATTATGTGCTATTTCTTATAAAATATACCAGAAGTTAGTACTAATTTATATCTAAAAAAAGATGTATGATTATGAAGGATTTCAATTGACTGAACAAAAAGAACAAATAAGTAAACTGTTAAAAGAAATGGAAAATGCTGCATCAGAAATCCGTATTTTAATAAATGAAATGCCACCAGAAGAACTGCTTGGATACATATATTCTCAACTGATGATAGCGAACACTTTTACTTCATTACAATCAGACTCTAATCTTACTAATGATGCAAAGATTGATATACAGTTTTTGTTAGAGTATGTTCATGCAGTCTTTGCCTCCGACATAGCTCCAAGCGTAGTAAAATTTGAGGAGAAAGATTATGCTAAATTATTCACTTTGTGCAAGAATTTACGGAAGCAAGCTATGTTGTTTGCTATGGTATCTTCTGTAAATACCGATAATAAAGACTTCGGTTCAAATACTGCTGACATAGAATTCCATGCAAAATCGTGTTGGGTTATGATCAGAGGTAATCGTTATCAAGTTTTAGAAGGTGAATTTTATCAATACGTGCTTACACCTCACGATGATATTTTAAGAGAAATTTATGGTGTTGGGGCAGTAGAGATTGCCGAAGGTTTTCAAGAGTTGGCTAATGCAACTCTTAAGGGACCTGCCAATGCTATTGAAGAAATGATGAAGCAATTCCAAGATGTTCAAGATTTTGCAACAAAGCAAAAAAAGCCTCTTGAAGATGTTATGCAAGAGTGGGTTTCTGTAAATAAGGATCAATCAAAAGCTGCTGGGTTAGCTATTGATGATATGTTCCGAGGAGGTATAGCCAATATTGGTAGACACACAAACTTACCATTAGAGCTTTTAGAAGATTTGTCGTACCAGCGTGGTGAGGAAGTTGACTTCTTCAAGGAAGGTGACTTTTCAGGCACACCTTATAGAACATTACCTGCTCGTAAGAAACCTTTAATTAAACTTGGAACAGACTATTATTCTATAGATCCTTGTTTTACTCGTGATGCAGGTTATCGTTCTCTTCTCTTTAATTTGCTACAAAAGAAACCTGATTACAAGGAATTGTTTAACGAGAGACAGAAGGTAATGAGTGAAGCAGCATTTCCAGAGATACTCTCTAATCAATTAACTGGAGCAATTGTATATCAAGAGGTTTACTATAAAGATCCTAAAACTAAACAATGGTTTGAAAATGATACTTTAGTTTTAGTTGATGATGTACTTTACCTCATTGAAGCTAAAGCAGGAGCTGCAGCAACTATAGCTTCTCCTGAACTAGATTTTAAACGTCACGCACAGTCTATTAAAGAATTAATTATAAAGGCTTACAAGCAATGTGAGCGTTTCTTTGAATATATAAAATCTAAAGATGAAGTTCCTCTATACAATCTTATTGATGGGAAACATGAAGAAATCTGCCGAATCCGTTATTCTGATTATCGTGTTATGATCCCAATAGGACTTACTGTTGAGTCATTTGCGCCATTTTCAGCATTCTCTAAAAATTTACCTGAAATAAAGCCACTTCTTGGACAGTATGATTTTGTATCAATTTCAATAGATGATCTTTTTGTTCTTAAACGTATGCTTCCTACTACAGGAGTATTTGCACATTATATGGAAGTAAGACAGGCTGTTTCAAATCTTAAACAAGGTCTTCTCTTTGATGAAATTGATCATCTTGGAGCATATTTAACTAAAAATCGT
>SAAR01000582.1 GCA_009916335.1 Erysipelotrichia bacterium
ATTAGCCATTCACTTTGAGGGACGGCTTGATGATGCATTAAACTTATGATACAATTTTAGGAATTATCCGATGCTGACACAGAATCTTGAACACTACCTAACAAAAGAATCTATATTATACATACCGTCACTATAATTTTTTGAACACATCAATATAATGGTATCGCCAATTCTAAAAGGGTAGCTATTGTTCCTTTGTGAATATTTATAGAGTTTATTATCCGCACCAATAATAGCATTATGTTGTGTATATGTACTACCATTTACACGTTTTCCACGTGTTGAGATTGAGCCAATAACAGAATTATTTGTGTTTACACTTTCAACCTTAATGTAATGAATTTCATAGGGATTTATCTTTGTTTTTTTCATTTAAAGCTCCATATATTCTGAACTGAGGAATAACACTTATGCTAAAAATTATACTATAAACAAACAATAATGCTATATATTATGCGAATGGATTAGCTCACTATGGTAATCTATTTTATAATCATCTTGATGAGATTGTAGTCTACAAAAAATCTCTTCATTTTCAAGTACCAAATCATTCACATCTTTCCCTCTCTCATCTTCCTGATATTGAATTGAACTGTATTGCTGTATATTGGCTTCTTGTACGATAGTATTTAAAAACTCGATACCTGCCTGATCATTTTGATTGAAAAATGTGATGTGCTCATACTCTTTTTCTTTTAAAAACTCAGCGATTTTATGAGCGTTGCTCGTGGTATTAGCAATGACCACATTGACCTGTGATAGATCAATCTGCTGATACGCTGCTGCGTAATCCATCTTGCTCTCAAACACTGCAACTTTCTTTGAATTTTCATTGAGAAACAATGAAATATCCTTATTCCCAAAACTCATGCTCTTTAAATCGCCAATACGCTTTAAAAAATGGATATCAGCGCCATTACCTTGCGTAAGGATTCCCACACCAAACGCTTTTTTTACCTCCCCATCTTTGGTATAGTATTCCCCATTAATGAGTTTAAACTGTGGCGGTATTTTATGAATACCTCGGCTTGCAAGGTATTCAACGGCAGGTGCATAACTGCTGATATCTTTTGTATCAAGTACCCGTGAAACAGGTACACTCTTTTCCCTTTGGCTATTTTGCATTTTCATGGCTTGGATGCGCTCTTGCTCCTCTTGGTTGAGTGAGTGATCCATTTTGTTATGATAGATTGCTTCTTCAAGCCTGTTTCGGATATGAAGCGTATCTAGGCAAAATTGTAATGCTGATTTATAGTCTCTTCCTGTGGCTTCCATGACTACGTTTTCGATGGTACCGTTTTTATTGGTACCAAAATCTTTAAACTTCCATATCCCTTGGCGAATGGTGATATACGCTGAGGCATGATTTTCAGAGCGGACTTTGAGTTTATAGCTATCATTGCCAACAGGTTGAAAATCAAGATTAAGTGCTTGTAAGATAGGTGCAGGATCACTGATATGTAATTCATCGGCGGTTTGTTTTTGAAGTGCTTTGATTTGATCATAGGATAATTGCATCGTATATTCCTTGTATTAGAAATTGATTTTTTGAAGTTGGGTAGTTGTGAAATTAAAGATATCAGGTAAAGCACCATAGAGTTGATTTTGTTCGATAAATGCTAACTGTGCTTCACTGTTTTCTTTAGGGATAGAATTCCATTTGCCTGCCAAATCGAAACGCTCTTGTAGGCTTAATAGTTTCATCTTGCTCTGTATGATCATCTCATCAGGAATGAACTCTTTGAAAAAGAGTTCGAAATTGACATCTTGTAAATTATTTTCTTTTGCAAATGCCTCTTTGTTCTGTGAGGACTCATAGCGTTTGAAAAGCTTGAATTTTTCAAGCTTGCTCATGGAGCGTGCAAACATATCTTCGACCTTGAGTGTGTTTGGATCTATTTTTTTATGGGATTTGTATTTGAGTTCATAGAAACCTGAGAGATCTTTTTTAATGAAGCCCTCATGACGTTTGGTGAGTTCCACTATA
>SAAR01000583.1 GCA_009916335.1 Erysipelotrichia bacterium
GGAATACCTGTTAAGCGTGTTGAACGGATTTACCGCAATGACTTACCAAAAGAAGATGAGATTGTTAGTATTTTAGAGTGGATAAATAAATAGAGGTGGAAAAATGAGGGAACTTGACTTAATTAAACAAAGATTGAAATTGAACATTAGAGAGTATACAAAAATTATTGAAAAAGATAATCGTAGCGTTACACGATTAAAAAGGTTGGGCATTGAAATCCGTAGGGATATGCTGATTGTAGAAGATAATTATTTTGAGTATCTCCTGATGGAGGTACAAGAATGAAAGGTATTAAAGTATTTGAAGCATTTAGTGGTATAGGGACTCAAAGAATGGCACTTAGAAATTTAGGTATCGAACATGAGGTAGTGGCAATTGCAGAAATTGATAAATATGCTTTGAAAAGCTACGAGGCAATTCATGGAGATTGTCCAAATTTGGGAGATATTTCCAAAATTAATCCAAAAGACATCCCTGACCATGACTTATTCACTTATAGTTTTCCATGTCAAGACATTTCAGTGGCAGGAAAACAAAAAGGTTTAGATATGGATAGCGGAACAAGGTCAGGTTTGCTTTGGGAATGTCAAAAAGTAATAGCTGCTAAAAAACCAAAATATTTACTAATGGAGAATGTTAAAAACTTAGTAGGCAAGAAACACAAACATAACTTTGATAAGTGGTTAGAGTGGTTAGAATCGCAATGCTATACAAATTATTGGCAAGCGCTAAACGCAAAAGACTTTGGTGTTCCTCAGAATAGAGAGCGTGTGTTTGTGGTTAGTATTTTAGGAGAACATGAGCCGTATATATTCCCCGAAAAACAAGAATTGACTATCAGATTAAAAGATGTCTTAGAGGATGAAGTAGATGAGAAGTATTATTTGAGCGAAGAAAGAGTAGCACAGCTGATATGGAAATAAAGCAAATAGCACAATATGACACAAAAACAAGAAAAAACTCAAATAGATTTAGAGTGTATGATACTGACGGATTAGCACCAACATTAGGTGGCATGGGAGGAGGTGGCAGAGAACCATGGATACTAATAGAATTATAGTTATTGCAAATACAAACGGGAAATACGAGGAGAGCAATAGAGTTTATTCTTCAGAAGGAATAGTAGCTACTTTAGCAGCTAGAGATTACAAAGGACCTAAATTAATTGCAATTAAAAGTGAAAACAGTAGGAAACACAAACCCTAGCGGTAGGGGCATGAATAGCAATGTTTTTGACTCGGACTATTTATGCCCAACGCTAACTACTAATAAGGGCGAGGGCATTAAAATTTTAATCAAAAATGCAACTAAAAAAGGCCATTTAATAGCCAAAGATGGTGATGGCATCGACACTGCTTATCCTGATAGTAAAACAAGAAGAGGGAGAGTGCAAAAAAACATGGCACATACAATTACAACAGATGACAGCAAAGCAGTTGTTATCGGAGCTAGTAGAGGAAGAAATCCTGAAAACACATCTGACAGAACGACAGGGTCGCCAACAGAACAACGCTTAGAAATAAACAAAAACGGTACAAGCAACACAATTACAACTGTTCAGAAAGATAACTATGCGGTTGAGCTTCCCAAGTACCGAATACGAAAGCTAACCCCTAAAGAGTGCTGGCGCTTAATGGGAATTAGCGATAATGACTTCGAGAAAGCGCAAGAAGTAAATAGCAATACGCAATTATACAAGCAAGCAGGCAATGCAATTGTGGTAGATGTCCTTGAAGCAATATTTACTAACATGTTTGATTAGGAGGAAACAGATGAATAAACAGGAAGCGATTGAAAAAATATATACCGCTAGTTGGGATGACTTTAATTATAAAGGATTGATTGTTGATGTCGAAACAGTGAATAAAATCATTTACCAAATCGACGAACCGCAGAAAGTTGCTATACCGAAGTTTGTGGCAGATTGGATGAAAGAATATCGACACGCTCATACGTTGTTAAAAGTTCTGAACTCAGCAGAA
>SAAR01000584.1 GCA_009916335.1 Erysipelotrichia bacterium
CCATAAATACCGTTTTTACCAATTAATCCCCCACTCATTCATTAACGAGACTAAAACTTGGTAAACGATTCTGAATCCGCGAACAGTGGCAATATTATTATTAAATGAACATTGTTCTAAAAAAGTGAATTTATTTATATTAACCCTTAGGGCTTTTTCGCTATATGAAGTATCGACAAAACGAAAAACCCTGCGCTACGAATATAACAGGTAAGGTCAGAAATAGCCTACTGTAGCCTGACTCAGGTTGAGTGAGCAAAATTTTAGAAAAAGTTCATTATAAGAGAAATTTACTATATTACCTACTATATCATTTCTGATTATAATTATAACTCCCGCTTCAAATGGAAACAAAAGTTATAAGTCAGTCCTCAACCTCAATTTATACCATGGTCAGGACTGGGGAATCACTCGGAAATCACTCAGGTACAAAAGTTAGCTTTATGTTCAATTATGTTTAGAGGATCAGTTTCGGACTCAATGAAATATCAATAGAGCTCAGGCGCTATAGTATCAAACAAAAGACGAAAAATTGTAAAATATCAACCCGGCTTTGACTGTCATATCTGTGGAGCAGCGGCTCTTGAAGGTTAATATTTTTCTCCTGGATCAATCTCAAAGAGCAGGACTTCCGCAGTCAAGCAGGTTGGGGCAATGCATACTCCAATGCCGGTAGTAACTTTAAACTTATCAGCTACACTCGGTCGGTCTTAGTTATCGGTTTGTAAAAACTGACTAAAATCGACCTATTGCTATATAGCACAAACGAGACTCAAGTGACAGATACTCAAAACCATTTTCTTCTTATAGCACTTTAGCTACTACAACTGCAACACACTTTCCTCTTAGCTGTCCTCCTTCATGGTTAAAAGTTACTTTTTAGTAAATCATAAAATTTCCATCCACTGGAACTACAACTTAATACCTTCTAAATAGCAGCCAGTACCTAGTTGTACTGCAGTAATAGCCCTCAGCTCCTGCTGTGCGTATTAAAAAATAATTAGATTTTTCTTTACAAAGTAGAATAGGACGACAGACTCAGTGTATTTGGATCAGTTGGACCTTGTACTACAACTTATAGTTCAGTCTATTTTTGGTACTTCAACAATCTCTCAAGATATTAAGATTCAGTTTTCAGACCAGTTCATATCATGATACAGGACCTTACCAGCCCAATGACTATTATTATTGAGTTAGTTGTTTAGTAAGTAACAATAATTATTTTGATGGTACATGCGGAAGAGAAGTCACCAACAACTCATTTTCATCAAAGACCTCAGTCTGATCTCAAATCTCAAAAAGTTCTTTTGGTACTGAGTACTGTCGATTATAGTGGTTCAAGTTGGTTCGGCGAGCAAACTGATTTTGTTCTCCACCATTGTCTGAATAAAATATTAATACTGCAAAGTAAGTTTGGGTAAAGTTTAGAATATGTATTACCTAAACCTAGAACTCTGTTTACCAGCAACGACCGACTAAGCTGTTAAAATTTTCCCTCTAAAATTCCAATTTTGAGAAAGATGCTAATAATCAAAGTAAAAACTGGTGTTTAGCGCGAATTATACCGTTAGAAAAATCAGGTAGCATCACTAGCCTATTGTTTCTGGTATTGGAGCTATTTTAGACCAAATTTGGCCTTCTGGAATTAGCATTTGAGGTGGCTCCATCCCCATTGGCATTATTTTAGTATTTAAAACATAATAGGAAATTTATGTGAAATACCCTCAATGTCCAAAATTGGACAAATGAAGCCCTAAGGGTTAATGCTGTTTATTTACACTTCTTTGAAGAAATAATATCTTAATTTGTTCTTAAAAATCTCAAAATAAGAAAAATACATTAAATATTATTAGTAATATAACATTTAAACAACAATAAATCATATTCACGGCTTAAAAGTGCTGATTATTGAAGAATATCACAAAATTGTAAAATATTACGCATTTTACTGGAATTTATGTGGAGATATTGGTTATAATTA
>SAAR01000585.1 GCA_009916335.1 Erysipelotrichia bacterium
CACATCAACTTTTAAACTTTTAGCTTGTGTTAAAGCATTATTAAAATCTTGGGCACTATGTCCTCCACCACCAACACGCTCTTTATCTCTATCGATGACAATCCATTTATGGCGAAAATTCTTGTAAGTTTTTCCACTAAAGCCACATCGATGATTTTTAAGATCTTTCAAAATACCTGTGGGATGAGTATTGGTATGCTCTGCTATCACAAAAGAATCAGGCGTAATTTTTTTAACATCTCTCAGTTGCTTCACTAGCATTTTAAAATATGTTGGAGCAGAAGCCTCATCTTCACAGGCAATGATAATATCCGGGATTTGCTCTTTCGTTGCGCTTTTACGCTTTAAATCTTGTTTAGTTTGTTCTCGTTTTTGTGCTTGTTCAGCCACTTTATCTTTTCTTTTACGCATAACTAAAACTCAAACTTTCCAAGATACGGGATAGCTCCGTATTTACCTTGAATGTACTCTTTCTCAAAATCTGCGTCTTTTCGCACATCTTTAAATGCTGCTAAGGCATTTAGATGCGTAGAGCCGTACCTATCTTTTTCCGTAAACCAAATTTGATCTCGTCTAAACAAATGCGGTTTTAAAAGATTGGTATCGTGAGTTGTAAAAATGAGTTGAGCGTTTTTAGTATTCACTTTTGGGTCATGAAAAAGCTTAATAAGGTGCATCGTAAGCATCGGATGTAAACTTGCATCGAGTTCATCAATGGCTAAAATTTTGCCCTCTTGCAAAGTATTTAAAATTGGAGCTGACATTTTGAAAAATTTTCGAGTACCTAAAGACTCTTCTCTATCAAGTTCAAAAACTTCTCTTCCAACTACATTATTCTTTTCATCAAATTTTGTATGATATGTATTAATATCTACTCGCTTTAACCCACCGTCTTCTAAAATTTGCTGTTTTAACTCATTAGGTAACGGTAATTTTTCTAGCATCTCGTTGGGAACATCAATTTCTTCTAATTGAATATCATCAATGCCAATATCTGCCGTTTTTACAAATTTGATGATTTCATTTCTAAAATCCTCATTTTCCATTTGTTCCATCGTATAACTAATATACCCATCATGCTCAACACCGTTAATGACATTGAAATGATTGAACCATTGCAAAATACTTTTAGAAACATCACCACCATCTTGATCACACTTCCAAATAAATAGCTGGTTTGGTGAAATTTTGATTTTTGCATTTTTTTTATCAAAAAATTGATACCCCTCTTTAAAAGAAGGATTAATGTAATCTTCTTCATCCCCTTCTCTGTAAAACAGTTTTGCTTCTTTTCCCTTTTCATCGGCATAGAGCCATTCTGCATACACCGTTGTAGTATCCATTTCAAAACCATAACGGTATTTAATCGTGCCAATAAAAAAAATGATCTCAAAGGTGCTTGAAGCATCTTGTGTCGCAGTATTGAGTTTAAAAGGATCATGTGGAAGCGTATCGGTTGATTGAATCACTTTCATTTTATTGAGTACCACACGTCTCATAAATGCCATAGCACTTAAAACATTACTTTTACCACTAGCGTTCGAACCATAAATAACCGCACTGTTGAGTAACTCGTAATTTCGAATATTAAAGAATCTTTCTTTATCTTTAGTGGCGGTCATCATACTCAAAATGACTTTATCCTTAATCGAGCGATAATTATCAACACTAAATTGAACTAACATAGGTAACTCCTCGTTTTAGTACCTATATAATATCATTAAAATGCACAAAATAAAGCTTATTTTTATAATTTTTTTACAAATATTATAAATATTTTATAAAAAAATAGCGCTTTACCCCAACTTCCATATCTTAAACCGTCTGTTTTTAATCGTCGTAGCGCACAATCCATCAAACGCTTTATCGGCGAAGGCTCGCTCTATGGCGACGTAGGCGTATTTTTCTAAGATGTCGATTTTACCGATGACGCTACCGTTTAGACCTAAGTCTTTGGTAAGGGTTCCAAGTATATCGCC
>SAAR01000586.1 GCA_009916335.1 Erysipelotrichia bacterium
ATGATAACGCCGAGCATCTTTATCGATATATATCCAGACAACATCCAGACCAACCTATATTTTTTGTTTTAAGTAAAAATTCACACGACTGGATACGATTAGAAAAAGAAGGATTTAATTTAATTGAGTTTGATAGTCAGCAACACAAAGCAGCGGTTATGAGTTGCAGCAAAATAATTAGCTCTCATGCTGATAAATATGTGACAAATTTACTAGGACCAAAAATGCTTTCAGGAAGACATTTTGTTTTCCTTCAACACGGTATAACCAAAGATGACCTTTCAAATTGGCTTAATCAGAAAGAAGCTATAGATTGTTTTGTAACGTCTACAGAAAGTGAATTCAAATCCATTTGTGACGATTATAGTAGATATAAGTATTCTCAAAAAGAAGTAAAATTAACAGGCTTTCCAAGACATGATCATTTGATTAACTGTAAAGGTAATACAGAGAAATTAATTGTAATTATGCCTACATGGCGAAGAAGTATCGTTGGCAATGTAATCGGTGATGGAAATAGCAGAATGTTAAATCCTGACTTTATGAAAACAACATTTGCTAGTCATTGGTATGATTTATTGCATTCTAAAGAGCTTAAAATACTTTCTGAAAAATCAGGCTATAAGATTGCATTTTATCCTCACGCTAATATCCAACCTTATCTAAAGCAATTTGAGACCCCCGAATATATTGATGTGATTAATCATAGCTCAGGGTCAATTCAGGATATTTTCAGCAGAGCAGCTTTAATGATAACTGATTATTCATCGGTTGCATTTGAAATGGCTATTCAAGACAAACAGAGTATTTACTATCAATTTGATGAACATGAATTATTCTCTGGCGGGCATGTGTATTCGAAGGGTTATTTTGACTATCGAACGAATGGCTTTGGGCCAGTAGTAACTACACTAAACTCATTAATAGATGAATTAAAGAAAATAATACATAATAATTGCGTACCTACAGCTGTGATCAAAGAAAGAATCGATCATACTTTTCCTAATAGAGACGGTCGCTCTTGCCAAAAAACATTTGAAGCAATTACAGAATTGGATAAACCCCTTCCCAATAACTTTATAGATATTGATATTGTAGAATCATATGCAGAACATGCCACAAGACAGCAACACTGGACCTTATCTCATGCAAGATGGAAATATCTACTTAGTGTATCAGCAAAAAACAATAATATTATAAAGTTAAAAATTGCGGAAAGTTTGCGTGAACAAGGTAAATTTACAGATGCTGATAAAATTTTAACAAATATAAATACTACTAAAAAAGACAATAAAGCTTTAGCTGTAGAAAAAGCATTATTAGCTATGCGTAGACAGCAATGGGAACTTGCAATCTACTATTTCAAATCTAGTGAAATTCGCAACGAAAAAGAAGCTATTAGTTACCTTCGCTGTTTAGCTGAATTAGAAATGGATAATGAGTTCAACATAGTTGATACATCCATATACAATACTTTTAAAAGAAAATATGAAGATTATAAAAACTATTGGAAATTAATCTGCGAAGGAAAAAAAGAGAAAGCGGCTTTAATTTTAGAAAAAAGGATAGTAACATGTACGCATGATGAGCTTGTAACTATGCAACCGCAACTGTTACTTGCAAATACATATTGCCAGTTAAAACGTTTAACTGATGCAAATCAGCAATTATCCAATTTCGAAAAACATACTAACAACTCTCCATTCTGTCGAGAAATAATAGCACAGTTAGCTTATCTTAGAAAAAACTGGAATAAAGTTATAGTTCAAGTCAGAACCGCTTATCCAACAATAAATGATACTCCTGAGCCAGTCGTTGTATTAACAATCAAAGCATTACAAAATCAGAAGAAAGAATTATCTGCTGCGTTAAATAAAGTAACGAAGCCAGAGACAATAATAAGCAAGTCAATATATCTTCGCGATAAAGGTTTGCTTAACCAAGCGCGGTCGCTATTAACTGATAACCGTAATATAT
>SAAR01000587.1 GCA_009916335.1 Erysipelotrichia bacterium
TTCATTACCAAAGAAAATCTCACGTGAATTATAATCTAATTTCATTTTTTCTCTTTTCTATAATTTCATTGAATTGGCATAATTAGCGCCTTTTTTCAACGTTGTCTTGACTTCTTGCATACCCTTTTTTTCAACCAAGAAATACATGCCATGATAACCGCTAGTGTAATTAGCCCTAGTACCTGCATTAACGACAATTTTATCGCCTTTTTTAACTTGTTTTAAGTTACTTGACAATTGACCAGTATTTTGATATCTAGCATAAGTATAGGTATGACCATGACTTCTGATTAGTCTAGTTCTTCGCCTTGCGCTATTTGCTTTCGCTTTAAATTCTGCTTCAAACCAATCGCCCATACGTTTTGTGACTTTAGTTTGCATTTCTTTAGCTACGGTTGATGTATTAAGCAAATTTATTGCCATGCTTGACCACCTGCACCACAAGGCAAATAAACAGTTCCAGTATAATTGTACAAGTGGCTATTCTCTGACCAGTTCGTCATATTCCAACCGTTTTGCAAAATATCTCCGACTAATCCGACAAGTTCATCGTCAACATCTTTAACAGATAAAACAACTTGATAATAGTAACCCATGACAAAGCTCGTATTATCCATTTTAATGACTTTTGAATCACTAAGTGATAAATATACCGTCTTGTCTTCTATCGTGTCCTTAACGCCTAAAATAACGTCATTTAAAGGCATTGTAAGTAAATTGTTTAGCCAATCCATATAAGAATCAAATTCGTTCATATCCCGTTACTCACGACCCCTTCTAAAATCATCTTGTTATTTTTAGGGTTTCTTTCCCATGTTGTTCGCTTGAAAGTTTCGCCTTTTTCGTCCAAGAAATAGTTAAAAATTAAGTCTTCCATTTCTCCGATTCTGTTAAGCTCATATCTTACGTTTTTACCTAGTCCAATCATAGAAAACTCATCAAGTCTTGACTGATTGATTCTCTGCTTAACTGCTGGTAAAACGATAGGCCTTATAACATTATCTTCTGCACCATTCTTCTTCTTAACAGTCGTTTCAACTTGCAATGTAACTTGTGAAAATATCATTAAATACCTCCATAATACATTAATTCTTGCAAAGAAGCCAAACGTTTTATTTCAGCATTTCTCCATTGTTCTGCTGGTTCATCAACAATATTAAGCCGACAATAACAAGAGATAAAGTCTTTAACTAATACGCTTGTTTCATCAGCTTTAATGCCGTTTTTTTCTAGCAATTTAATAGCTATTGAACGGAATAAAATAAGTTTACTATCATAAGCTGTTACTGAAATCGGAATACCACAATAGACTTTAATATAATCTATCATTTATTCCCTCCGTTTTATTATCCTAAACCACCTGTGATTGTGATTACTGCACCAGCGTTAAGAGTTTCGGTATGTCCGCTTGTAAGTGTTTCAACCAAAATCATGTTGCTGTTAGTTTTCCATTCAAAAGCGTCTACTTTTGTAAGGTCTTGCATATCAATGTGATATTTTTGGTCAACTAATACAGTAGGTTTAATGGCTTTCGTACCTGTATAGACAATGATTTCATCTACTCCGACTTCTGAAGCAATTTCAGTATCATCATTTTTAATACGAACATTAGCATTGGCAGTCAAACCACGCAATTCGTCTAACAAGAATTTACGTTGTTCAGATGTAACAATCAAATAACGACGTCCAGCAGTAGCACGAACAAAGTCGACTGCTTCTTCAATAGCGTTTGCAAATGGTGCTGTACCCGGTGCTTTAGCTTTTGTAGTAATTTTTTTGATTTTTTTGACGTCTGCTTCTTTATCAATTGACTTAAATCCGTTTGTTCCGTCTCCTTCAAAAAGAGCAAGGTCAACGATTTTGTTTACAATAGCTTGTGTAAGTTCTGCTACAATCAAGTTGTAAAGTTCAGAATATGACATTTGAAGACGTTTAACACGTTCAGCAAGTGATTGCAATTTATAAACCATT
>SAAR01000588.1 GCA_009916335.1 Erysipelotrichia bacterium
ATTAAATACGGAGATGAAGAGATGCGAAAATATGCCGAAAAGGAAATTGAGGTATTAAAAAAGATGTAGCCAGAATCGACATTCTATTTTCATTCTTCCTGAATTCTTTTCCCATGAGCTTGACACTTCGCTTCACTTATAATTCATACTACAAAAATAAGCTCATACACTATATATAATAAAAACTCATCTTCTTTTGTAATAAATAGAATCTATCTTCGACTATACAGAAAAACAAAAAGAATGTATGCAGAATCTTCAGAAAGAATTTCTCAAAATACTAACAGATTATCAAGGAATTATTCATAAAGTGAATCTGGCTTATTTTAAGTCAGACATGGATAAACAAGATAACTTTCAGGAAATAGTATATCAATTGTGGAGAACATTCCCTACCTTGATAAATAGAGAAAAGCCTGCTTCGTGGATTTATGCAGTTGCAATCAACACTTCTATCTCCAAAATAAGAAAAGATAGTAAGTTGAAGTTCTATGATGTTGTTCCCGATTTTACGGTCGTTGAGCCACATGAATATGATGAAAACACAAACTACTGTAAACTAATGAATGCGTTGTATAAGCTTAATGAGATAGATAAATCGATCATGCTCCTGTACTTGGAAGAGTTCAGTTATGAAGAAATCGCTAAAATAGTAGGCGTAAGCGTGAAGATACATCGTCTGAAGGATCAATTACAAAAACAATTAAACAGATAAGAATATGAAAGAAAATGAAATAAAAGAAATCTGGAAGTTAGGAGTTGATTCGAAAATTAAACCTTATTCCAATTCTGAGCTGAATGAAATCGTTATAAGATCAGCCAGAAAGTCAATGAAAGCAATTCGGTTGGGTGGCATATTTCAATTTATTGTTATTGGAGTTATCATATATTCAATACTAATGCTAGCTTTCCGTGATAATAATTCTGAAATGAAATTATTGGATCTTGCAGGCTTACTGATTCTATTTGTGTGTGCTGTTTTGTGGAAGCGTTCAGATTATAAAATGAATAAATACAAATATGACACGCCAATTAAAGAATGGTTAGAATATCGTATTAATGAACTGAATAAAACGATATGTAGGAGAAAGAAATATAATATACTGATAATGTGCATGGCATTTATCCTAGGTTTTGGCTTTCATGTCATTCATCAAATAATACTCAAAAAACCGTTTAACCCTATTCTTTCAGGAGTTGTATTTGTGGGGTTAGTAATCTATTTAGCAATAATCACTTACTCCTTGAATAAAAAACATCTGAAAACCCTCGAAGAACTCAAGGAAATATACAAACAATTTGAAGAATCAAACTATAAAAACAACAAACAATGAAACAACTACTTTTTCTTCTTGCCGCAAGCTTTATGAGCATCAATGCTTTTCCATTTACACCTGAAATAAAAAATATTAAGTTAAAAGACGGAGAGGAGATTACCGCTCGCCTTTGTCTGCCCGACAATGACGTAAAAACGATTGTTTTCTGTGTTCCCGGAACCGGACCAAGTACCTATCTGACCAAAAGAACTACTTTCAACTACTATGACGAGTTGGCTAATGGATTTTGTGAACAAGGGCTGGCTTTCTTTACTTATAATCGCCGAGGCTGCACAAATAGTGAAACACCTCCTTTGTTTGTTGACGTCGATTCCGTGAAATATGCAAAATATTCCCCCTTACAATGAAGAGAGAAGATGAGATCTCCATGATGGAATTTCGGTTGCCTCAACTCAAACTGGACTGTCAACCATTCAAGGCGCAGGAAGATATGGATTTGTTTTTTGGCGTGTTCACTAGACTAAACGAACGCTTGCGGACAGTGCAGTTATGTAAGGGTGTAGAATTGACGATTGAAACCATTAAAAAACTATTTTACAGCGAAATATTACCCATTACGCGCGAACTTCATTCACCCCGACTACGATTTTAGTGACAGGACGCTAAATTGCACTCATTCAAAGGGATAATCC
>SAAR01000589.1 GCA_009916335.1 Erysipelotrichia bacterium
TGAAATTATGCAAAAATTTGATTTACCAATTACTATTGGAGCAAGTCGCAGCAAATGGATTGCAAAGCTTTTAACAGATTGTGTAAAACCATTTGGTGTAATTGCCCTACCTCAAGAAAAAGTATATGAATACACAAAAGATATCGATGTCAATGACTTTCCAGGTGTTGGACGGGCCATTTCTAAAAAGCTTGATTATTACAAAGTAAAAACGCTAGCGGAACTACGAGACCGCCCTAACCTACTCTACTCATATGGTAAGTCTGGTAGAGATTTATATCATAGAATTTGTGGGACTGATAATGAAAAGGTAATCCCTTACAGTGATAGAAGAGGTATAGGTATCAGTAGAAACTTTAAAGCTATCATTGATAGAAACGAGGTTTATAGAAGGGTTATGATACTAGCTCGTTATCTTAGCTATACCATAGCAAAATTAGGACTAAACCCAACAACTTTTTATTTCAAAATTAGGTACGAGTATGGTCTTAAAAATTCTCAATCAATTACAGAAAATAGACTGTTTAATGAGCGATTTTTGATAGATTTAGCAAAGAGTATGATAAAAAAATTAGATAATCACTTAGGCTATAAGATTCATTATATCGCTATTAGTGCTTCAAATTTTGCAGGTTCTCATAATCTTAAAACTTTATCTCTAATCGATTATGAAAAAGATTTGAAGTTCGCATCTTTAAATGAAAAATTGCTCAAAATCAGAGACAAACATGGGGTTGATGTTGTTAAATATGCAAGTGAATGCTTTAATTAATAGCATGATAATTAAAACTCTTGTGGAAAATTTAGCTCAATTCTTACTCTAATCAATTTAATATTTTTAGTACTAACTTTTCTCTATTAATTAATAAACAGTAAATCCACTTTGAGACCATATTAAGCAAACCGTTGGCATGTTATTTCTATCTTTGTACATTTGTTTTTTACTACTTAAATCTATAGATGATGGACTTGATGAACTGTTTGGATGGCTATGCCAAGTTCCTAATTGAGTAATCATCATAGCCGAAGAATGTTCAATCTCTTGAATTTTTTGACTTAAGCCTTTAATACCTGAAGAAAATTTTGTTTTTCCTCTTTCACTATCTTCGGGTGCTTCTAATTGCTCAGTGATAACAATTGTTTGGGTTGGTATAGAAATGTGACCAATTAAAATCCCACCCGTTTCTAAATCATTCCACTTTAATGACTCTTCTTTAATAGATTCTAATACATGCTGAAATATTCTTATTTCCCAGTTTTCATCCTGAACTCCCGTGATGGTTCTAGTCTCCAATGGCTCAAAATATTCAATATTCCATGTCATGCCTGTATTATTTTGATCCATTTGACCTAAAGCTAGCTCACCATTATCAGAAAATCCATAATCAATTTTATTTTGTATTAGATTTGACATACCAGCAGACGAAATCGAAATAGTTGCATCAGAACAAATGGTTGTAAATGAACCACATCCTTGTCCAATACTTTGATAAGAGGCATGTGTATCTGTGATTTTTTTTGCTATTTCTTTATTCTCTGTACACAAGTGGTACATATAAGCAATCATGTCAATGGTTTTAATTTTTCTATCTTTTCCCTCTATCCCTATAAATGCAATTGTTCCATTATGATATAAGGAAGTATGAATCAGTCTGCCATTAATAAATTGTTTAGTTAAATAATTGTTTACAGATATACTTGCTGTTGAGTCTATAATTATATCTTCGTATGACGTTCCTATATCATTTACATCAAAAATATTTTTATCTTCTGCTTGAATATTTTTTAAACCCAATTCGTACATTGCTTTTTGTAAAATTTCTACTTTTCTAAAAATAGATGATGATGAAAATAAAGCATGTCTAGCATTGTTATTTGGTACAAAATATTTATTATCTACTAGAATAAAATTATCGTTTCCATTTCTAGCTAAATGCATAGCTATTTTTGAACCCAATGAGCCACA
>SAAR01000590.1 GCA_009916335.1 Erysipelotrichia bacterium
TCATTTTCCCACCATGAACAAAATAAATCTCATCGGGAATAAGGTTGTATTTCGCCGAAAAAGTGTACCTGTCTTTATTAATCTCTGAAATAGCATCAGTATCTGCGCCAATTGGCAAAAGTCTTATTTTTTCTTTTGAAACACCTAACTCCTCATTCAGAAACAAACAACGTGCTGGTGTGACACCAAAATAAATGTCTATCTGTTTATCACAAAACTTAATAATCATTTTCCAGAGTAGATTATAGTAAAGAAACTTCCACCACTTTATTTGTCCAGTGATATTTAAATCAAAATGACTGTCAACTGCAAGAAAAACTTCAGGATGTCTTTTTTTATAGTTAGCGACAGTTACTAATGAGGGAGAGGCAGGACCGTGGTGAAAAATATAGTCTGGTTTTTCTCGTTCAATGTACTTCGTTAAATTTTTAAAATGAACATGTTTGCCTTGCCAGGCATAATAAGTCGGAATTCTCTCTACTGTAAAACCATTTTCTACAAATATATCTGTTCCCTTATACCTATCTTTTCCATCAAAACCATCATCATAATCAGCTGTAAAAAGGACAACATCTTCACCGATTTTCTTTTGATAGGCTGGAAATATATTTTCCTGATAACCAAAATCGCGGTTAAAATTTTGCTGAATATGTACTATTTTCACGTGATAATCCCTCATACAATTTAATATATTGTGCAAATTTTGCACTTTTTTCAAATCCAACTCCCTGAGTTAGAATATCATTTAGACCAAGAGAAACAAGATTTTCCAACTCATTCACTATTGATTTTACATCTTGTTGTTGTACAACGAGTCCAACTTTTTCAGTCAATGCTTCCGGGCTACCCCCAGTATCAAAAGTCACAACCGGTGTTCCACACGCGAGCGATTCAAGATTAGTCGTTGGAAAATTATCAAACAGAGTTGGATTCACAAACACCGCAGCATTGGAATACCATTGGCGCATCTCATTCACATCTTCAGTTTGTGCAATATGCACTAATTTGTCGGAGATTTCATAATCTCCGGCAAGTTTTCCAATGACAACAACTTGATAGTCATCTATCGGCAATGACTCTGCAAGCTGATTCATGTAAATAAACCCTTTTCGTTTGTCCCAAACGCTTGCAACACCAAGGACAATTTTCTTTTTCGAAGAAATCCCATAGTTAACAAGTAATTTATCATTTTTATCTGGATAAAATTTTGTTAGGTCAATCCCATTATGGATGACTTCGACAGGATATTGACTAAAAAACGATTGCTCTGTCATTTCTTTCAACCACTTAGATGGTGTGACAATCGTCAAGTTTGGTACATTGCTAAATATTTCTTTCTTCCGTTTATAATTGTGAAAGGGTGAAAACTTTGCTGTAGGATACTCTGTCAAATCTTCTTTCGCATATTGTCTTGGTAAGTTGCCATTTTTATCATAATCTATATAGGCAGCATGATCAGAAAAAGCCCAGCAATCATGAAAAGTCCAAACAATATTTTTACCCGATACTACCAAATAGTCAAAAAGAATTTTGATATTCAAATAGTAGCCATGAAGACAATGCAAATGGATAACATCAGGATTATAATTTTTAATGTACTTAACTAGCTTATGCGTCGCATATCTAGATGCAAAACCATGATTATCAAGTAATCGTGTCTCTAGCACATGTTCATAATTATTGAACCTACCACCCATCTTGTAAGTTTCATAGCCTTTTGGTGCCTCATATCGACCATAAGCAATCCGACACTCATCACCATTTGCAATGACTAAATCAGCTATATCTAATACAATTTTTCCAGTACTTCCAAAACCACAATATTGATTAATTTGTAATACTTTCACTTTCCTCGCCTTCAATCACCAAAATTGTAATAATCATTATAATTTTCATAACCAAGTAACTCTAATAAAAAATAACCAATAGAATAACGTGTCATAATATCTTCCGAAACACTTACAG
>SAAR01000591.1 GCA_009916335.1 Erysipelotrichia bacterium
TTTCTAAATCAGTTTCAAAACTAGAATGTTCAATGTTAATATTTTTAGTTAAAATTTTAATTCTACGGAATGATTTAAAAATTGCGGATTGTAAGTCTCTAAATTCAAGTCGAGAGATTTCAATATGAGAGTTCCAAATTTTAGATTGCAAGGCTACTTCAGCTTGTTTTAAATCATGTTTTAGTTGATAAACATATATGGATCGGTCATTTGAAATAGATTTGTTATTTGCTAAATCCTGATCGATTTTAAGACGTTCCCTTAGGTAAGCTATTTCTAAATTTGTATAGTTTTGCATGACATTTAAGACGTCAACCGCGTATTTTCGAATAGAACTACGTTGTCGTATTAGGCTGTTTGTTTTTGAGGTGTCATGTATTGATTTCGCGTTCATGACGAACGAGGAAACGCCGACAATCGTGAGTAACGATGAGGTTATAATTGGTAATGAAGTTTGCCAAGTCATATTTTAGTCTTTCAAATATTAATTTTTGGTTGACCAGTCTTTATCTATTATAACAGAATTTTCATAAAGTGTCTTTTTTGTTATGAGATTTTGATTGCGTGTTGTTAACTGTAATTTTAGACATTTGGCATTCTCCTTTGTATTCATGTGAGTCAAACGACTCATTGACCCCAAGAATGGGGCTAGCGTTTTTGTCTGCGAGGATATATATATAAAAAGCCGCCATATAACGCGCTTTTTATATATATATATATCAAGTGATAGATGTTAATAGTTTTTTTAACCATTGTTCTACTACTAAACTAACGACCTTAACCATAGCGTGCACCTGCAGGTGGCCGTTTCATCACAGGATTTTAGTTGATGACTGCTACTCATGCTTTCGCATCTACGCTATAATTTCGACAACCTTTAATCAGGTTGTTTTGTAATAGGTTTGTTAATAGCACCCACGGTGGATGCCAATCTTTTTAACGATAAACTTAGTATATCATGGTATGGATTCGTTGTCAAATCAGCTCAAATTGTAAATGAGCCCTGCAACGTTTGTGCATCATGTCATTAATATAAAAAGTCATTTTTGTAATCTCCATTGTTATCTAGCGGTTTTACCCGCAATTGCTTTTATTTTCAAATTATTAATTGGCCCTGCTTGTCAGGGCTAGGGTTTATGAAGCGTAGCGTTGATATGTTATAATGGGTATAGTAATACTATAAAATTAAAAAAAAAGGAAATTAAAATGGAACAAAATGCTGATAGAATGGGGTTTTCTCTCATTCTTATTTCGGTTGTTGCTATGGTTATGTTAATTTTTAATTTGATTTCTAGTAAGGTATAACCTTATGAGTTTAAAATCACTTTCAGATTCGACTGATAGTTTGCAATAGTGTTTTGTCATAATAATTTTCCTTTGTTTAGGCATTAATCGTAATGTCTTTAAATTAGCCCATATTTTGGGGCTGATTTGCGCCCCAGTGTTTGTAGCAATAAAAATGTACCAGGTGATGCGTAATGACCCTCAGATTTTAAAATATGAGCATGTGGGGCTATAGCCGTTATTCGCAATTTGTTTTGAATTGAGTAATGATATCATTTATTGTATTTAGAGATGACTTGGTTATTTGGTTGTTAAATACAAAGTTGTTAATATA
Organism: Erysipelotrichia bacterium; assembly: GCA_009916335.1. The sequence continues at coordinate 1,619 of SAAR01000591.1, forward strand.
TGATTTTTCTCTTACATGTGCGATTGATATTGCTCCATTATTTGAGATGATTTGTATCATTGCTAATTCAGGCATGAATTCGATAGAGCTTGCCATAAGCATTGATATGTTTAAGTTTCGAGCTAAAACAGCAAGTGCTTGGTTTGGCGTTGATTCAGCTGTTTCCATATATAATGTTGGGTTTTTTGATTGGTCAAACCATTTGGTGTTTTGTGTGTTCCATTTAGTTCCCCAAAAAAACCTAGCCCAGTCAATTGTTGCGTCTTTTGGCATATTTATGATTTTGTTTAAATCAAAATCATTATTATCCATAAATTGACGGACTTTATTAAAGTCCTTGAT
>SAAR01000592.1 GCA_009916335.1 Erysipelotrichia bacterium
TTGTTCATGCAAGATGTTCCGTTAATCTTAACAAATGGAGAAGTATCATGCGTGATGATGAAGAAGTTAATTTAGAGGAAGTACGTTATACTGCTGAAGACATTTTTCCTGATTATATTGAAAAAGAAACTCCAATAGATGATGATTTGCAAAACAAAGTTCAACCACAAAGTGCAAATCCTTTCTTAAATGTAAAACCACCTGCCGTTAAAGTTGAAGAAAAGCCGCAAAAAAAGTCTAAAAAGAAAGAGAATATTCAGGTTAAAGCTATAACATATTTAAAGACGCTTAAATATTTCAATTATAAGAATTCAGTATATTATGCAAAAGTTATAGAATCTGGAATCGAGAAATATCTGGATATTTCGAGCGGTGATTTTGAAGCGTTTATTTTAGAAAGTTATATGTCTGATCCAGCTGGCCCAATAAGTATGATGAACTTAAAATCAATTTTAATTGTGATAAAGAGTTATGCAAAAAACAATTCTTCACCAATCCAGAGTATAACACGTTTTGGAGTTATTAATGGTGAACTTGTTTGGAATTTAGGTTTTCAAAATAGAAATTGCGTTATTATTAATACTGATTCTGTAAGAATTGGTTCCCCAGGTGATGTTCTGCTGGTCTGCAATGAGAAAACCAAGCCGATTGAAAAGATCGAATTCTCATCATCTGGAATCAGCTCTTGCGAAATGTTTCTTGATTTGTTTGGCATTACTTCTGGTGTTGAACGGCACTGGATTTTAATGACATTGGTCAGCTACCTTTTTGCAGAAATATCCACGCCAATTCTTTATTTGCACGGCCCAGCTGGGAGTGGCAAAACTACTCTGGCGAGTGCATTAAAAGCAGTTTTTGATCCCAATGTTGGCGAATTCCTTCATAATAATGCGCTTGAACTGGCACTCACGCTTGATCGTTCAGGTATTGTATTTTTTGACAATTTTTCATCGTTAAGTAACTCAATTTCTGATCAATTCTGTCTTTCATATTCAAGCGGATCTTACACAAAAAAGAGAAATTATTCTGATACTGAAACGATTGAAATTTCTATGAAATGTCCATTGATTTTGACATCCGTTACAATTCCTAGGCTTAATCAAGATTTTAAAGCTCGTTGCGCGTTCATTAAAATCGAACCTAAGCAGGTTTTGAAGTCAGAACTTGAAATTAAATCAGAGTTGGAATTGCTCTTGCCATATGTTCGTGGTGAATTGTGCAATCTTGCTTGTACTATTTTGAAGAATTATCAAAAGTTCCAACCATTAGGTATTAAACGCCATGCTGATTTTGATTTGATTGGGCAGGCGTATTTTGAAGCAATTGGTTTTTCGAGTGATATTTATCGGCAGTTTTTGGAAGCTTTAAAAACTTCTGAATCTACTGAAATGGTTAAGCGGTCAGATCCTCTCAACGATTTGCTTTCATTGATGGAAACTCACCAAGTTTGTGCATTCACAATGAGTGAATTGTTTAATTATCTTTTGGCGACTTCAGATGATACAAGTAATTACCCTATTAATTCAGCGAATTTTGCCAAATTGATTAAGAATAATGCACCATTACTTTATAACGCAGGTTTATTGATACTTTGTGGAACTAAGAAGTTGAACGGACACCAGTATATTGCCGTTAATCTTGCATCTGTAGTAGATCGTACATCACTGATTTTGAATTACGATCTTGAACGCTTAAAAATTGATCCAACGTATGTTTCAGAGGTATTTCCCAAGATTAAAGCGGCTCAAACGCTTAGCTTGGGCATCCCAACTGATCTGTTTTGATGGGTTTGATATCTCCTTTTCTTTAACAAAATATTCTTTTAATTACTACAATAATCATTATATTTTAGGTGATGTGATTGGTAGAGCTTGATCCATGTAACTGGAGCTTGAACACCAGTAATTTTTAAAAAAACTTATTAATTATAATTTATAATTTTTTATAAAATATAATAAT